>JAJQGQ010000096.1 GCA_021200395.1 Erysipelotrichaceae bacterium | reverse complement strand
TCTAATTTGATAATTAAAATCTTTGCAACCCCAAATTA
Source organism: Erysipelotrichaceae bacterium (assembly GCA_021200395.1). GTDB lineage: Bacteria > Bacillota_I > Bacilli_A > Erysipelotrichales > Coprobacillaceae > JAJQDJ01. The sequence goes on along the minus strand of JAJQGQ010000096.1, from coordinate 7,228 downwards.
TTTTGAATTACCATTTTAATAATAAAAAGGACGTTTTCACGTCCTAATTGTAATCATCTTCTTCTAAACCATCGTTACCGTCATCATCAGTAACTTCCTCTTCTTCTTCAGCATAGATATCATTCATATCTATATGAACATCCGCAAACTTATGACGACTTCTTAAATCCCAATTATTTTCACCTGTAGTAATAATTCTACCATCCAATGTAATATCAGTATAAAATAAAGCTTGATTTGCTTCCATTTCTTCAGCAGTAAAACCTTTAATTTGTGTAACTTCTTCCCATAGCTTATAGAAATTAACAGGTTTCTTTTTCATTGTTAATAATTCATAAGCAATATCTACCATAGAACTTTGTTTATAATCTACCATACTTACCTCCTACATTTTTTCTGGTGCACTAACACCTATTAAATTTAATGCATTTTTTAATGTTATTTGAGAAGCTTCTACTAAAGCTAATCTTTGTGCTGATAAGACTTTATTATTTTCATCTATAACATAACAATCATTATAAAACGAATGGAACAATTGTGCAAGTTTTTGAATATAATTTGCGATTTTATGAGGTGCTCTTTGTTTAGCTGCTTCAATGATTTCATCTCTAAATTCATTAATATGCTTAGTTAGTTCTATTTCCTTTGGATGCACTAATAAATCAAAACTATCAGCTGCTTCAATACCAACATTTTGTGCCTGTCTTTCAATAGAACACATACGCGCATGAGCGTATTGAGCATAGTAGACTGGATTATCATTTGATTTTGATTTAGCTAAGCCTAAATCAAAGTCAAATGGTGAACTAGCAGCTTTTGATACAAAGAAGTAACGTGTAGCATCAACACCAATTTCATCAATCAAATCCTTAATAGTTACAGCATTACCCGTACGTTTACTCATCTTAACAACTTCGCCGTTTTCCATCATTCTAACCATTTGAATAATATCTATATTCAATTGATCAGCATTATAACCTAAAGCTTGAATAGCTGCTTTCATACGATTAATATAACCATGATGATCAGCCCCCAATAAATCAACCAAATACTCATAACCTCTATCTAACTTATTCAAATGATAAGCAATATCAGGTGTTAAATAAGTATAACTACCATCTGTTTTAATTAACACACGATCCTTATCATCCCCAAATTCAGTTGATTTAAACCATAAAGCACCATCTTTTTCATAAGTATAGCCTTCATCCTTTAATGTTTGAATAGTTGGTTCAATTTTATTGTTTTCATACAATGATGTTTCACTAAACCATACATCATGAACAACACCGAATTCCTTTAAGATATCTTTTATCTTTTGTAGTTCATGTTCAGTACCTATTTTTCTAAAATAAGCAATCGCATCTTTTTCTTCTACATTGACATATTTATCACCATATTCATCTTTAATATTTTTAGCTATATCAATAATATCTTGTCCATAATAACCATCTTCAGGTAATTCCTTATCTATATCAAATAGCTGTAAATATCGTGCATATAAACTTAAAGCAAGATTTGTAATCTGATTACCTGCATCATTAATATAATATTCCTTAGTTACATCATATCCAGCTGCTTGCATAATACGACAAATACTATCGCCTACAGCAGCTCCTCTCGCATGTCCTAAATGGAGATCACCTGTTGGATTAGCTGATACGAATTCAATATTATATTTGATACCTTTACCAAAATCAGTTTTACCAAAATGATCTTTTTCTTTCAAAACTTCACTAATAATAGAAGTCATAGCATCTTTTCTTAAAAACAAATTAATAAACCCAGGACCAGCAATTTCAATATGATCAATATTACCTTCATCCTTATTAACTTTTTCTACAATAGAACTAGCTATTTCTCTTGGATTTCTTCTTAATAGTTTTGTAAGTTGCATCGCAATATTACTTGAATAATCACCATGACTCTTATCCTTTGGTATTTCTATTACTATTTTATCAATATCATAATCTTCTACAAAACCTAAATCTATGATTGCATCTTTTAATACTTTCTTTAAAGCATATTCAACCTTATTAACAGCCATACTTCCTCCTTCATTTGAATAAAAAAACGCCTCTATATTAGAGACGTCATATAAACGCGGTACCACTCTAGTTGTTACTTATAACCACTCAATCCTTTAACGCAGGTAACGTTCCATTATACTTATTTCCAATGGACACTCCCAGGTGCGTATCATTTATGTCTTCGTAGTATTCTTTCACCAACTAATACCTCGCTAAACGCTCCTATAAACAACTCTCCTGATCAACGATTTATTTATTCTTGTTTATCATACAGTGATACCTTTTATTTGTCAACTATTTTTTAAATCACTTACTTCAATATAATGAAAGTTTAGAGGCACCAATAAAGGTGCCTCTTATATAATTCATAGAATTATGCATGATAACGTTTCTTACGATAATAAATGTAACCTATAATAGATAATCCCATCATACTTATCCACAATTCATAACTACTATTATCATCAGTTTTTACTTCAGTTGTTTCTGTTGTTGTAGTATCTGGTGTTTCTTCAGAAGTTACGTCTGGAGTCGTTGGAGTCGTAGGTTCCTCTGATATTTCAGCATAAATATTTTCAAAGATTACAGTAGCTTTTTCTTCATTATCAACACTATAAGAAATATGAGCAACCAATTCACCTAATCCATTATCACTCACTATAACTTCCACTTTATAAACAGAATCATCATAAGTAACATTTTCCTGTTCATCGTTTACTTCACTAATAGTATATGTATAAGTACCAATTGTTTCATATGTTAATGTACCAAAATCAATTGTACCATCAGCATCGTTTGTTGCAGTAATGATAACATTATTATCTGAATCTAATAATTGATAAGTAAATTGACCTTCATTTAATGTAGCTCCAGTATAGATCTTAGTTCCTACAAGATGAATAATTGCAGGTGTTGCAGAATAGCTATTGACAAATGACATTGATTTGACATTTTCTCCATCCAACATATAAGTAACCGTTGCTACTAAAGCATTGGCTTCAGTATCTTCTGTAACATTAACTATAACATCATAAACTGTTGTATCATAAGTTATACCATCATATGAAGTACTATTGACTTCTTTAACAGTATATTTATATGTTCCTACTGTATCATAAGTCATATTATCAAAGATAAATGTTCCATCACTATTTGTTTTAGCAGTACTTATAGTTTCATCATTTGAATCAATAAGTTCAAAACTAAATTGACCATCTGTGATATCTAAAGCATTGCCATCTTTATCTGTATAACTCTTAGAACCACTTATATTGACATTTCCACTTGGACCAACAACAACCTCTGTTGGTGTATATGAATTTGTAAATACAATATTTTCATTAGTAACATTAGCACTAGCACTTAAATAACCATCAACATCAGTAATTGTTATTACAATTGTATAAACAGTTTCATCATAAGTAATTGTACTATCATTACCTCTAACTTCTTTAACATAATATGTATAAGTACCTGTTTGATTAAATGTCATTTCACCAAACGAAATATTACCGTCTGCATCATTTGTTACAGTTGTGTTTTCTGGTAATGGAGAATCCCCTTCAGCATTGATTTCAAATGTGAATTCTCCAGCTTTGACTTGACGATTAGTAGAAGCGTCAGTATTTGAAATAACTTTAATACCAGTAATACTATATGTAATTTCTGTTGGATTATAAGTATTTGTGAAATTAAGACTTCCTAAACTATCAACTATCTTATCATTAGCGTCAGTAATTATTGTTTTTGTAATAACAAGTTGACCATCTTGATCTTCTACAGTAAATGTTATTGTATAATAATTACTATCATCGCTTATTCCCGTAATATTAGAAGAAGTTTCAGTAACTTTATATGTAAATTCTCCTGCTTCAGTAAATGTTATTTCATCAAATGAGAAATAACCTTCAGAATCATTTTGAACAGTTTGTTCAACTTTACCAGTATTTACATTAGTCAAAGCAAATGTAAATTGTCCATCTTCTAATTCAAAAGTACCATCAATAATATTAATATCTTTTAATCCACCAATTGTTGTATCAGTAGATACTTCTAGAGGTTGATAACTGTTTTCAAAAGCAATACTATCCACTTCTTTACCATTCAAAGTAATAATTTTACTTGTAATTCCTAAAGAACCATTACCATCATCTTCAACAACATAAGTAACTACATATGTACTATCATCATAACTATAACCAGTTTGATTTGCATTCACTTCACTAATCTCATAAACATAAGTACCTTTTGATTCAAATGTGATTTTACCAAATACGATACTACCATTAATATCATTTGTTATACCATTAGTAGAATCATAGCCTTCAGGAAGTGGTGCACCAACAGATTCTGTAATCTTAAATGTAAATGCACCTTCTGTAAGTTCTTTGCCATTAAGAGTCTTAGTAGCTGTTATAGTATCATAAGTAGGACTACTAGAATATGTATTTGTAAATGTAGCAAGTGAATCACTATATTCACCATTTCCTTTAGCATAAGTTACTTTAGATACAAGCGTATTAGTTGTTTCATCTACGCTTACAATTACTTTCACATTCCAAGTTGTTGAATCATATTGAATACCGTTAAGTGTATTATTATCATCAACACCATCAGGAATATTCTCAGTAATAGTATAGTTATATTCGCCAACTTTCAAATTCTCTAATGTTGTAAATTTAATAGAACCTTCTTCATCATTACTTACAGTTTCAATTTCATTGCCAACACTATCTTTTAATGTGAATGAGAACTCCTCAGTAAGATCTTTATTTTCAAGAACTTTCTTAGCTTCAATATCAGCAGTTGTCGTTTTAGAAGTATTGTTGAATGTAATTTCATCACTTTCTGTGCTATCTATTACTGCTGATAATACACCATCAACATACGTTACATTAACAACAATTGTTCTATCAGTAGTATCATAATTGATGCTCTTATCATCACCTATAGCTTCTGTTATTGTGTAAATATGTTCACCTAGATCAGCAACTGTATAGTTAATTGCAAATGAAATATTTCCTTCTTCATCACTATATCCAGTAGTAATAGTTTCTTCTCCTTCTTTAACAACGAAAGAATAGTCATTTTCACCAGGTTTAGCATTATCTAACGTTTTAGTTCCACTAAATTCTAATGTATATACTGGATAAGTATTCGTAATTGTTACATAGGTATCAATGCCATCATCTTGTGAATCATATCTAACTAAGAAAACAGCTGTAGAATTATCATCTAATGTTACAGGATAAAGATCACCGTCATTATATGATTGATTACTATCATATTCATTAATTGTGTATTCAATTAATGAACCATCACTATTATATACTGGTAAATCTTCAAATGTATAAGTATACTGCTTTTCTTTTGTAAGTTGTGCAGTAATTTCTGTATCATCACTTGTTAATTTAACATTTATACTATCAGGTGCATTAATTGTAGCTTCTTCATCAATATTCCAATCCTTAACTACAACTATATCTTTAGTAAGAATATTTGTTATATCATATGAATTTTCATCATAATGAACAATATATGTAATGCCATCATATTCAATTATTTGACCATCATCAACAGAAGTATCATCGTCTAATTCTCTAACAACATATTCAATCTCTTCATTTGAATCATTATATTTTGGTAAATCAGTAAATGAATAGTTATCATTACTATCAGTAGTTGTCGTTTTTAATAATTCTTCATCACCATTAACAACTTTATACAATCCAACAGTAATACTGTTAGGACGTAATCCATCATCATTGTCATTATCAATCCAATATTTCGTTCCTGAAATATCTATTAATGAATCTTCAGGATTTTCTGTAGTATTTGTATTGATAGTATAACTATTATCAATCTTCAAAGAAGCCTGATTTTCAATTGTTGTATTAATTGCTGACTCTTCTACTGATACTTTAAACACAGCCTGAACTGATTCTCCTGCATCAAGACTTGCTGTCCATGTGATATTAGCACCATTATCATTAATTGTAACAGTCTTATCAATTTCATCACCATTTACATCTGTTACCGTTGCACTTGCACTATTTGCTACATATGCTGTTCCTGCTGGTACTGCATCTGTAATGACTACTTCTTCAGTTTCATCTGATGTATTTGTGTAATCAATTGTATATGTTAATACATCTCCAACTGCTACCTTGTCTCCAGCAATGCTTGTTCCACTTTCATCTACAACATCCTTGACTGGATCTCCTGGTACATCATTTGTAACTGTATTTGTCTTTATTTCATAATCGTTTGCAACTACTGTTGCTTCGTTAACAATTGAGTCTCCTTCTGTTCCTTCATTGACTGTTACCTTGAATACAGCTTGTACTGTCTCTCCTGCATCCAGACTTACTGTCCATGTGATATTAGTACCAGTATCATCAATCGTAACATTCTTATCAACTTCATCACCATTTACATCTGTTATTGTTGCACTTGCACTATTTGATACATAACCTGTTCCTTCTGGTACTGCATCTGTAATGACTACTTCTTCAGTTTCATCTGATGTGTTTGTATAGTCAATTGTATATGTTAATACATCTCCAACTGCTACTTTGTTTCCATCAACGCTCGTTCCACTTTCATCCACAACATCTTTAATTGGATCTTCTGGCACATCACTTGTGGTTGTATTGGTCTTGATTTCATAACCATTTGCAACAACTGTTGCTTGATTAACAACTGATGTTTCTTCAGTAACAGTAACTTTGAATACAGCCTGAACTGATTCTCCTGCTTCAAGACTTACTGTCCATGTGATTGCTCCATCTGCTACCTTAACAGCTCCATCAGTTGTTACTTCATTTCCTTCTACATATACCTTCGCACTGTCAGCTACATACGTTGTTCCTGTCGGAACTGTATCAGTAATAATGACTTCTTCAGTTTCATCTGATGTGTTTGTATAGTCAATTGTATATGTTAATACATCTCCAACTGCTACTTTGTTTCCATCAACGCTCGTTCCACTTTCATCCACAACATCTTTAATTGGATCTTCTGGCACATCACTTGTGGTTGTATTGGTCTTGATTTCATAACCATTTGCAACTACTGTTGCTTCGTTAACAATTGAGCTTCCTTCTGTTCCTTCATTGACTGTTACCTTGAATACAGCTTGTAATGTCTCTCCTGCATCCAGACTTACTGTCCATGTGATATTAGTACCAGTATCATCA
>JAJQGQ010000213.1 GCA_021200395.1 Erysipelotrichaceae bacterium | reverse complement strand
CTATTAAATCTATCTTATCAATAGAATCATTGATAAGATAGATTATAACATTGTTTTGTATATCTTTAAGATGAGCATATTCATGATGATTAAGATATGGTTTTAAATAAGTTATAACCATATCAATCATATGAGTTATCTTGTTCATAGTAAGCTCCTATAATGTCTCGAATTTGTTGAATATAGTTTGATTGGTCTTGCCATGAATATGCTTTAATATATTGTTGAAATGTTTTATGAATAAGAGTGATAATTTCCATATAGCTATACCAATGATCACGAGGAGAATAGTTCATGAATTGTTTGAGTTCAAGCATACATTGGTCTTCGTTTTCTAGATAATGGATATATTGATGATATGTTTGATAAAAGTCTAAAGATTCATCAAAGATGATATCTCCATAGTTTGTAAGAATAATTTGATAGATATGTTGAATATCATATAAAAATAAACCTAAGTCAAAATCATCAAAGCCCTTTTCAGACCAATCATCATAATCAGAATTGATAGATAACATAAGTTTGTATAGTTCATCGTTATATTGACTGTATAGATCAATAATATGAATAATATTAAAATCATCTGTTTGTACATAAAGTAATTGAGTTAAACAATAAGCATTGATATACTCTAAAGTGGCTTGATAACCATTTAGTTCTCGACGTAAGCCTTTAAGTTGATGTATACGTTGTAATTGTTGATAGAGTTGAGTGTTTTGTTTAAGTATAGTTAGGTTTAATGTATCCATAGTGGCCTCCTTATGTCAATATTATATCAGATATGATTAACATCAAATAATGAATTCATGGAAAGAAAAGTAAGAAAAAGGTTAACCATTTGGTTAACCCTCAAAATCATAAATCTCTTTGTTTTTTTCTTTGAATATGTCAAAGACAGATTGTAGAATGCGTTCATCATCAACACTTGTATAGTTTTCTGTATCTGGTGTATCCCCATCTTCAATCTTTAAGATAACCACTTCATCTGCCTCTGGATCATCTTCTAACAAAACGACATATTCTTCTCCGTCATATTCAATCAAATCCAAAAATTCAAATTGATAATCATTTCCTTGAGAATCACTAATTGTAATCATATTATCTAATTCGTCCATATTGTCCTCCTCTTTAATATATTATATCAAACAAATCGTGAATAAAGAATTACTTTTCTTCATATACACTACAACAATCACTAGATAAAGAAGGTATCTCTAAATAATCACAATAACCATTTTTATATTCACTATCATACCAAAAACAATCTCGACAAAAAAACATCAGGAGCATCACATGCATGATTATATATACTATAAAAATAATATGTAATAGGTTTAGAAAAGTCTCTTTCTTTAAGCTTATTTTTCAACAATACGCGTCTTATCATATGTTTAATCATCTTGGTCACTCCTTATAATCGTTTGATAATTCAGTTTATTTTCTTTCACATAATAATAGGCATATGTATTTTTGTATACATATAGTGTTAAATACAAACATTCATCAAAAGCTTTACAACCAATATTTTTAATATGAGATGATAATACTACGGATTTTAAATCCATGCTTTCACTAAAAGCATAATCGCCTATTTCTTCAATATTGGTTAATATAATATTTTTGAGATGCTCATTATAAGCAAAGGCATGAGGTGCAATACAAGTAGTATTATGTGGTAAGACAAAGGTTTTATCTTCTTTATCAATAGGATATTTAATGATACTTGTTAGATCTTTATTATATAAAATACCTTCAACAGATTGATAATAAGGATTATCTGGAGATACATATATATTTTGCAAGGAATCACATAAGTCAAAAGCACTAGCATCAATTGATTGAACATGTTCAGCAAGATAAATACTTTTTAATCTTTCACAGTCATAAAAGGCTTTTTCATCAACTGTTTCTAAGCTTTTAGGCATCATTAAACCTTCAATTAATTTACATCCACTTATCGCTTCTGCTTCAATATGTTTTAAAGTTTGTGGTAGTCTAAGTGAATGAAGATGATTCTTATAATAAAATGCTTTATTACCTAGTATGGTAACAGGAAGCTGGTTAATATAAGCTGGTATGACAGCAAATTGTTCGTTACCTATGTATTGGATTATTTTTATTTCATCATTGATGATTTCATAAATATAGTGTTGATAACGCATAGTTTTCATCCCTTTCTTTTCTCTATTTTAACGTGGAATGATAAATGACACTATATAAGTAACAGAAAGAAAAAATAGAATCTTATGATTCTATTTCTTATTGCATTAACTGATTTTCGATATACTTAACGGCATCATTGACTGTATACATATATTCAATCGCTTCATCAGGTATTTCAATATCAAAAGCTTCTTCTACCGCCATAACTATTTCAATATAATCTAAAGAATCAGCCCCTAAATCATCTACAAAATAAGCATCAAACGTTACTGAAGTATCAGCAACTCCTAATTGATACACTAATATACTTTTTAATATATTCAATATTTCTTCTTTATTCATAAATACCTCTTTTATCATATATATAATTAAAATAGCTATCAAATATAGCTATTTATCAGAAAAACTAGAACAATAATTATCAGGAGTTGTATCCATTCTCATATTATCACAATATCCATAATGATAATTTGGATCAAACCAATAACAATTAATACAATGATAATAATCACTACCCCAACAACATACATGTTTTTCTACATCTTTTGTTTGCATTGTTTTGTTTTCTTTCATTTTTATTTTCTCCTATTCCTTTGATGATTCTATTATAAGATAAATACTTCATTTAATCATCGAGGTTATAGGAAAGAAAAAGTAGAATTATTCATCAATAATTGTATATTTCCATCTTTCTGTTTTCAGATATTTTAAGGCATATGAGTCTTTATATACTTTAACGGTTAATTTTGGACATTCATCAAATATTTGATAATCCACAAACCTATAACATATATTTTCATATTCATGATCATCTTGCCAATAATTACAATAACCATAATGACAATCATAAGTATGATATTTTGTATAAAATTCATCAAAATAACGGCAATTTCTACAACAATATTTCATATAATCGTATGTTTCATTATAGGACTTCATTGTTGTTACTATTTCCATTTTTGTCTCTTTTTTTGCCATTCTCTTTTCCTGGATTTTTTGTATGATTTCTTTAAGTTTCATAGTGACCTCCTAGTAATTATTATATTATCAACATGATGTCATTGCAGCCAAGATATCAAAAAGAAAATTAAGAAAAGCAACAATGCTGCTTATTCTTAATTGTTTGCTTTTAAAATATTTCGTCAAATACTTGATATAAAATATCATCACCATTGTTTATTGCATCATCTTCTACTTCTTTTTCAAATAATAGATCCCAACCATCCTTATAAAAACTAAAAACACCTGATTCCTGAATAGCTGGTTTAATCACTTGTGTACGATTCATCAAAGTCCAATTATTGTTTAAAAAAGCTTCAATAATCTTTTCACTTCGTGGATAAGTTTCGACAACCATAAAGTTTCCATTGTGCATTCCTTGTCTTTCACCATCATTAACATGTACGATTTTAACTATTTTTTTCATTGGTATTCCTCCTGACAAACTTATGTTATCACATACGTTTATTTATATATATTGTGTTTGTGGAAAGAAAAACAAGAATGATATCATTCTTGTTATATCTATTCATTATCGATAATAATTGTTCCTTGAGTTGTATAAATATGACAATAGTCACTAGGATTATCTTTCCAAAATACTATTTCATGTTCATTAGTACGGGCATAATCAATGTGGAAATAGCCTTTATATTGTTTTATCATTTGTCCATTTAATGCATATATTGATATAACAGTAAGCTTTCTTTCCATCATTAGAATAACCCCTTTCTTTAAAGTATTTCTCTTATTTCCAAATTTAATTGTATACGATTTTTATTAGTTAGATAACAATTACTATGAACTTTAATAACCAAATCATCACAACAATCCTTAAAAGCCATACAATCTAATGTCTTAACTGATTGAGGTATGGTAATACTATGAAGCTTTGTACATTTTTCAAATGTATCACATTCAATTCGTTTAATATTATTAGATAAAGCTATCTTTTCTAATTGAGCACATTGACAAAATGCTGCTTCACCTAAAACATCAACACTATTAGGAATAGTTATTTTATCAATAACACTTCCATAAAAGGCTCCATATCCTATTTCATTTAAAGTTTTTGGTAACAAAACTCTTTTTAAATGATTATTGAAACTGAGACCATAATCAGCAATTTTATGAATACGAGGCATAATATATTTCTTATCCATTTTTCCTTCAGGATATTTTAATAAAACTAAGGGATCTTTTTCATATAGAACATCATCAATAGATATATATTTTTCATTATTTTCATCAACCATAATCATATCTAGCTTAAAACATCCCATAAATGCTGGTACACCAATAAATTTAACATTTTGGGGAATCAATACTCTTCTTAAAGAAAAGCATTTCCATACAGCAAGTGATTGAATACGTAAATCAGTATTAGGAAAATATAGTTCTGCTAATTTTGAACAATCATGAATAGCATCTCTTTCGATTCTTTTTAGTGTCTTAGGAAAACGAATATGTTTCACAATATCATTATTTTCAAAACAATCTCCAGCAATAATCGTTACTTTATAATTGTTGATCATATCAGGAATATAAACATAAGAAGCACAGCCTTGATATTTAATGAGTCTGATTTCTTGACGAAAAGTTAATTGATATTCAAAATCTTCGTATTGCATAATGATCACCTCTTATACTTATTCATACCATGAATAAGTATAAGAAGATATCAATGAATTGGAAAAAATTTATAGAATCTTATCAATAATACCTATTTCTAAAGCTTCATCAGCATTTAGATAATTATCTTGATGATTAATCTTTTTCATTTCCTCAATACTATTTCCCGTATTTTGAGCAAATAACTTTGTGAGCATATCATTGGTTTGTTGGATACGATGAAAATTAATTGTCAAATCTTCCATGCCACCTTGCATACCTGCAATCACCTGATGAACCATAATTTCACAATGTGGATAAGCATAGCGCTTGCCCTTTGTGCCAGCTGCTAGTAAAAACGACCCCATACTCGCTGCTAAGCCCATGCCAATAGTGACAATATCTGCTTTACTTTGTTGCATCACATCATAAATAGCCAAGCCTGCTGAAACACTCCCACCTTCACTATTAATAATCACATAAATATCATCTTGAGATACTGTATTTAAATAATCAATTTGTTTAACTACTGACATAGCTAATTCATTGGTGATAGCACCTTCGATATAAATCTTTCTTTGTTTAAGTAAGAATGATTCTAAGCTCATGCTCATTCTTCCTTGTTTATCAATGTTTTCTACTGTAATCATATAATTCTCCTATTCAAAAAATAAATCATCTAATGTTTCATAATCAGCATAAGTGTTATTAAGTGCTTTACGTACATCATTATAGAGTTGTTCTGGTTTATAGACTTTTACAGGTTTGATTGGATAAGTTGGTATGGTATAGGTTTTGTTGTAATTTTTGAGTGGTTCGTATTGATCAATATCAGGCATCTTAGATATAAAGTTTATGTCTTTAGATTGATAAAAGATTTCGGTATATTGATGATTGGTCTGAAGTGACATCAGATCCTGTACACTAATGAGTGGTTTGAGTCTTTGATCATAAGTGATTTGTGTTTGTCCTGCTTTATCAGATAATTCCTGTAATAGAGTTAATTCATTGGTATTGAGTAAGAATATGTTTTCACAATTGGCTTCAATGACATCAGCTGCTTTATCATAGGCATTTTGTAGTTGTTTTTTAGATTGACAGACCATTGTCCAACGAATGTTTCTACTTCTTGATGCACTGATATTAGCAGACATGTTAGGAACATGGAAGTTACAGAATTCATCACAAATGAAATTGACTCTTCTAGGTAATTTACCATTATGATTATAAGCTGCTAAAATAAGAGCTGAATTGATTTGTTGGAGGATAATACCACTAATACGTTTATAGGTTTCGTTTTCATCGGGTAAGATTATAAATAAAGCGGTTTTTTCTTTATATAAACAATCGATATCAAAAGTGCTTCGACTAAGCATTTTTGATAATTTTTCATTGGATAAGAAAGGTGTAATAAAAGTATTCAGCGTTGCTAAAGTCGAAAACTTTGTTCTATCAGGTTCAGCTAAGACAGCTCTTAGTTTTGTCAAAACTAATGAATTTTGATTCAATAAATCAACTGTCTTATCTAAATAATTGCAACCACTCTCTGATAAATAAGTCTGAACTGTCTGAAAATTCATATAATCCTTATCATCACATACATCCATCAATAAACCAACAATACCTTCAAAAGCCTGAGTTGCCGTTTCCTGCCAAAAAGGATCAGCTCTTGTATCATTATAAATTTCACCCAAATTATTCGCTAAATCAGATATCAACTGTTGGGCCTCCCCTTCCATACCTTGTTGATAAAGCTGATAAGGAATTTCTAATACATTAAAACCATCACTCATCATATTTCTAAAATCCAAAAACAAACAACGATAACCTTCTTTTTCTAAAACACCTCTAATCTTAGGTGACAAAGAACCACTGGATAATTCTCCTTTAATATCAGGAATAATCATACTTTCATGGGCTAAAGCACATGCAATAATATAATAAACCAATAATCTTCTACTTTTCCCTGAACCTGTCATACCATAGATCATATTCATAGTATTTCTAATATCAATATATAATTGATTATCTTCACACATAATAGGGATACCACCTTTATTAATAGGTTTATCTAAAGTTATTTTGGTATATTTTTTTTGGATTTCTTCTTTGGAAGTAATACTATTGGTTTCATTTGGAAACACATAGGGTTTCCAATCCATTTCATAGTCGTAATTTGTATTCATTATCGTTCTCCAATCATATTTACTAATGTATGCTGATTATTAAAATATTGCTGAATCATATCCTTATTAAGGATATCTCCATCCATACCTTTAAGCATATCTAAAATAATACTATCTAAAATATTATCGTTATATAAATCAATATGTTTATTAAATAACTCATCTGTCAAATAAGTCACATCCTCTAAAGAAACATCCTTATGTTGACATTTAAAACGATATTTAACAATTTTATATAACTTATCCATATCTTTTGTCTCATCAATAGACTGATATGAAATCGTTAAAACCTTTATTGTTTCACTCATCATATCCTGTAATTTCTTATTCTCATGACTATAGAAAATATATTGAATATAAG
>JAJQGQ010000024.1 GCA_021200395.1 Erysipelotrichaceae bacterium | reverse complement strand
ATAATAAAGAGGTGAAACATATGAGCCAGAAAATATCTGACGAAGCTTTTCAAAAAGGTTATCAATTATATCAAAACAATCAAGTTAGTCCTATTAAACAAAACAATAATTTATATTCTGCTAATGTTAGAGATAAACAATATTATCGTGTCGTTATCATGGTCAATGATAAACGTAAAATGACAAAAATGAATTGTACTTGTCCTAAAGCACGTATTGGCGAACCATGTGAACATGAGGCTGCTGTTTATTTAAAACTTAAAAATGAATATCATATTTTTGCCAGTGATGAAGATACTTCATTTTTAGGTTATTATCAAAAACAGGAATATGATAAAGCTATTGATGCTTTAAGTAAACGTACGCAGTCATTAATAAGTCAATGTCGCTTTGATAATATGAAACAAACATTGAATGGACTTACAAATTTGTTGAGTGATTATAATCAAATGACGCTATCAATACAATATAAAGTACAAATTGAAGATATTTTTAATCATGTTTTTCACTCGTTTTTAGCTAAAAAAGATGCTTCGTCATATTATTTAACCTGGTTAGAAGAGATCATCAATAATCAATCTTTAACTTCTATTGTTTCTTTAATATGTCAATTAAATAATTTTTTACCATCTCAAGATTTGATACCAGTATATTTAAGATATTTAGAGCAATTTATTGATAAAAGTTTCTATCAATATATCATTACTTATATGTTGAATCATATCAAAGAATTGAGCAAGGCTGATTGTCAAATATTAATCAACCAGCTTCCTAATGATAGTCAGGAATATCAATATATCTTGTTATATCAATATTTAAATGATCATAAAATGGCAGAGGTTCAAACCCTTTATCAGCAATTAAAAGATGTATATGATTTAACAGATGTAGAAGTGGCTATATATAAATATCAAGGAGATATACCAGCTTTTCAACAATATGTTATTAAGCATTATCAGAAACTCCATGATTTTAGTGATTTATCATTACTCAAAGATTTAAAAGAAATGTATGGTCATAGTTGGCAGACTGCACAATTTGAGGTGATGGATGCTGTATTAAAAGATGTTAATGATACGACTTATCAAAAAGTTTTAACGGAATTAGAATGCTTTGAATATCAAGCATATCATTATATGAAATTTCCTAAAAATATTATTCCATATGAATTGGTTAATTATATGAAGGAAAAAGATAATCAAGTCTATTTAATGATGCTTGAACAAAAATATAAGTCAATGATTAAAAAATCAAATAAGTATAATTATCATTGGATAAGAATCAATATGGAAAATGAGCTGAAAGGAAATATTTGTAAAATCCAACAACAAGAATTAGCTTATGATTTAATGATTTATTTTTCTGATGATGATTTAAATAAAGAGTTAATGTTACTGTTAGGAGAATAGCTATGAATATCAATGAATATATTAAAAATCCCTTAAAT
This sequence comes from Erysipelotrichaceae bacterium, assembly GCA_021200395.1. Classification (GTDB taxonomy): domain Bacteria; phylum Bacillota_I; class Bacilli_A; order Erysipelotrichales; family Coprobacillaceae; genus JAJQDJ01. Next base: position 5,897 of record JAJQGQ010000024.1, on the reverse strand, counting down.
CAAAAATTATCCGCTATCTATTATGAAAATAGTAATATTTCAAATATCAAAATTGATAATGATGAAATCCATGCAACTGTTTCAGCTTTTGGATATATCAATCAATGTCAATTCACAATAAAGAACGATAAACTTATTCATTATCAATGTGATTGCCATAATTGCGATTCTTTAAGCCCCTGTGGCCATATAGGTGCTGTTATGATGAAATTATCAGATGATATTATACTTCCTTACTATGATGATAAAATAGCTCGTATAACGCATTTTAAAGAGTCTGAAGAGAAAAGAAAACACGAAGCTTATTTAAAACAAAAATCAAAAATCACTGATGACTTTATTCAACAACAAAAACAGCTCTACCATCAAAGCTTATCTACTATTCTCCAACAAATTCAATACGAATTAGAACCAGTATTTAATCATATGAATGTAACTTATCGTGTAGGTAATGAAAAGAAATATGTTATTAAAAATATTACAACATTCTTAAATCAGATTAAAGAAAAAAAGAAAGTCACCTATGGTGTTTCTTTAAGCTTTATTCATGATGAAAGTGCTTTTGATGATTTTGCATTAAAACAAATAGAATTTTTAAAATATGTGAATAACTCTCTAAGAGATAATAGCTTTTCTCAATATTATTATACTTCTTTATCGAAGACAGTAAAAATAGATGAAACAATCATCGATGCATTCTTTGATTTATATGATGGTTATGATTATCCAACATTTCATTTAAAGAAAGATAATAATCCTCTTCAAATTGATGTAAAAGAAGATAGTAATTATTATATTTTATCTTTGAAAGAACATAAATCATATATATTTGGTCAAAAATATTTTTATCTTTATGATGATCAACAAACACTATCACGTATGGAAAGTGATCATCAAGGGATATTAAAGAATCTTATTGAAATCTTAAATGATGGAGAATTGCCTGTATCAAAAGATGAATATCCTTCGTTTTCTAAATATGTTTTATCAAATATTGAAGATTATGTTGATATCAATTTGCCATTAGATGTGATGATGAATGATTATCATATTATTCGTCTTTATGGTGATATAGATCAAGATGATCATATTACGATACGCTTAGATTATGTGAATGATGATGGCCATATTCAAAGTGGATTTTCTCAAGATTTTATAACAAACTATCAACAAGATTTAGTAGAAACTTATATAAGTGATTATGGTGATATTGATTACGATAAACATTTGGCTTATTTAGATGAGAATAGTGAAAAAACCTATTTATTTTTAAATGAAGGTTTAGATTTTTTGTCTCATTATGCAGATATTTATGTGTCATCTGATTTACGAAAACTAGGAGATAAAGCATATTATTCAATTCAGGTAGGAGTCAAAGTAGAAAGTCAATTATTATCATTAGATATTAAAAGTGATCAAATACCAATTGACGAAATTCCCCAAGTCCTTGATCAATATCGTCGTAAAAAGAAGTTCTATCGTTTAAAGAATGGTCAACTGTTATATTTAAATTCACCACAACTGGAGGAACTTAACGAATTAATAGAAGATTATCATATGAATTTAAAAGATATAGAAGATGGTCATATGGCAATGAATGCTTATCGTGCATTTTCTTTAAATGAAGATAGTGAAAATTATCAATATATAGAAATGAATCGCCAACAATCTTTCAATGATTTAATTGAACGTTTTGATCATATAGAAACAAAAGAACATCCCTTACCAGAATATTATAATGATATTTTAAGAGATTATCAAAAAAATGGAGTGGCATGGCTACATACTTTAAGAGATTGTGGCTTTAATGGCATTTTGGCAGATGACATGGGTTTGGGTAAGACGTTACAGATTATTGCTTTATTAGAGAGTATTGATAGTTCTTTACCGAGTCTGGTTGTGTGTCCTTCATCACTAATTTATAATTGGGAAAGTGAAGTCCATAAATTTTCTAAGAAACTTAAAGTTGGCTGTATTGTTAAGAATATTGATAATCGTAAAATGATGATAGAAACTTATCAGGACTATGATTTATTAGTCACAAGTTATGATTATATGCGTCGAGATTATGAATTGTATGAAGATAAAATGTTTGAATATGTTATATTGGATGAAGCACAATATATTAAAAATCAAAAAACATTAAATGCTCGTAGTGTTAAAAAATTGAAATCAAATGCACGTTTAGCTTTAACTGGAACACCAATTGAAAATTCATTAGCAGAACTTTGGTCAATTTTTGATTTCTTGATGCCACAATATCTCTTTAATTATCATTATTTTGCATCACATTATGAAAATGATATTGTAAAGAATCATGATAAAGACAAAACACAACAACTAAAAAAACTAGTAACACCATTCATTTTAAGACGTAATAAAAAAGACGTCTTAACAGAATTACCAGATAAAATAGAAAAAACGCAGCTTATATCATTTAGTGATGAAGAATATAAGATTTATTTAGCTAATCTTGCTCAAGTTAATTCTGATTTGCAGAATATATTGCAACAAGAAAAAGTAGATAACATTGCGATTTTATCGATGCTTACAAAATTAAGACAACTTTGTTGTGAACCACGTCTAGTTTATGAAAATATTCAAACCCCTTCATCAAAATTACAAGCATGTTTAGAAATTATTGAAAATTTACGCAAAAATCACCAAAAGGTATTATTATTTTCTAACTTTACATCTATGCTAGATTTAATTAGTGAACAATTGAAACTAAGAGGTATATCTTATTATATGTTGACAGGTCAAACATCTAAAGAAAAGCGTAAGATTCTTGTTGAAAAATTTCAACAAGATCAAACAACAGTCTTTTTGATTTCTTTAAAAGCAGGAGGGACAGGCTTGAATCTGACAGCTGCTCAAGCAGTTATTCACTTTGATCCATGGTGGAATGCTTCTTCACAAAATCAAGCAACGGATCGAGCTTATCGTATTGGTCAGACGAATAAAGTGCAAGTTATCCAATTAGTCATGAAAGATTCAGTAGAAGAAAAGATTTTGGATTTACAAGCTAAGAAAAAAGAATTGGCAGATACGTTTGTGGAAAACAATGAAGGTGGATTGGCATCTATGAGTAAGGATGATATTAGATACTTGTTTAAAATGAATTAATAAAGCATATTGATAGTTTTATGATTTGTTTGATGATAAAATGGTTTTATAAGAATAGGAGGATCCGCATATGAAATTAATGAAATGTTTAACTTGTGGGAAAATTGTAGAAGTGTTAAATGATAGTGCATGTCCAACTATGTGTTGTAACAAGCCAATGGTGGAGTTAAAGGCTAATACAACGGATGGTGCTTTGGAAAAACATGTTCCCGTATTGTCAGTAGAAGGAGATGTTTTAAAAGTGGTTGTTGGTGAAGTTATGCATCCAATGACAAAAGAACACTTGATTACTAGTATTATTGCAGTTTATGGTCATACGGTATCACGTGTGAATTTAACAGATGAAGATGAACCAGTCGCATATTTTGCTTTGAATGGTTATAAAGGTCAAGTTGAAGTTTATGAATATTGTAATCTTCATGGTTTATGGAAAGCTACTATAGAAGCATAAATGAATTATTATTATTTTGAAACACCAATAGGTATGATGACCTTGGGAGAAGAAAAAGAGAAATTAAGATATTGTTTATTTGGCAAAGGAGTATTGGATGGTTCTTTGCAAAAATCAGCTTATTTAATAAAAGCTTATGATGAATTATTAGAGTATTTTCATGGTCAAAGAAAAATATTTGATTTAGATTATGATATACAAGGTACACCGTTTCAATTAAAGGTTTATCAGGAATTACTTCATATCCCTTATGGACAAACAATATCTTATAAGCAATTAGCTATCAATATTGGTTCACCAAAGGCATATCGTGCTGTAGGACATGCTAATCATGTTAATAATATATCTATTTTTATACCATGTCATAGAGTTATTGGAACAAATCATCGTCTAGTGGGATATGCTGGAGGATTAGAAGTTAAGAAATATTTGCTGGAATTAGAAAATGCATCTTTTTGAAGATGCATTTTTTATTTTTTCTTTGTATGATTTAGTTGTTTGATATTAGAAGTGCGACCATGTTTTAAAATACGTTGATAATTAGAAGCTAAGGTTTGTTCATATTTGGAAGTAAGTGAAGGTGTATAGAAGAGTTCGTCTTTTATTTGTTCTGGTAAGTATTGGATATATTCCCATAAATCAGGACGATTGTAATTGTATTTTTCATCATCAGCTAAACTTACTGGGGTTAATCTTAAATATTCGGGAGCACTATAAGGGTGATTTTTTAAAGAGGCTAAAGCATTATCAATGGCATTTTCTGATGATTTGGATTTTGGTGATAGACATAAATCAATAATAGCACTTGCAATTGGTATTCTTGCTTCAGGAAAACCAATTGTTTTTGCAGCTTGGAAAGCTATAACAGTACGCATACAGGCATTGGGATTAGCTAAGCCGATATCTTCGTATGCAGTTGTAATAACGCGTCTTTCTAAGGATTCTATATCTCCTGCTTCAATAAGTTTTGCTAAATAATACATGGCACCATTGGGATCACTACCACGAATAGATTTTTGGAGACCGCTTAATGTATCATAGTATTGATCTTCATCTTTATCGATTTGTATATTAGGTTGAGATAAGTATTTCTTAATATCTTGAAGTTTTATCGTATTGTCTACACTAATGATGCTAGCCATTTCTAATATATTATAACTATAGCGAATATCACCACCACTCATTTTAGCAATATATTCTAAAACACCATCTTCTACTTTATATTGATTATTTAAGCCCTTATTGCTTGTTAAAGCATTATTTAATCCTTGAATAATATCATCTTTACTAAGTGGTTCTACTTTAAATATTTGACAACGTGAACGAATAGCAGGATTAATAGAATGATATGGATTTGCTGTTGTACAACCTGCAATAATAAGTAATCCATTTTCAATATACGGAAGTAAATGATCTTGTTTGGTTTTATTTAAACGGTGTACTTCATCAATAATGACAAAAAGCTCACCACTTAATTTAGCCTCTTCGATTAATGCGTCCATTTGTTTTTGGTTACCAGTAGAAGCATTAAATAAACGGTAAGGAATATGTAAATCATTGGCTAAAGCCATTGCTAAAGTTGTTTTGCCACAACCTGGAGGACCATATAATATAAAAGACATAGGATGTTTTTTATTGACAAATTGTGTTAATATGCCATTTTTACCAACAAGTTTATTTTGTCCTAGAATATCGTTTAAAGTGTTTGGGCGCATGTTATAAGCTAAAGTTGTTGTCATTTATCATCTTTCCTTTTTGTTGTAATTTTGATATATTATAACATAAAGGTTAGGTGAATGACATGAAAATGATAATCCAAAGAGTTAAGGAAAGTAGTGTTACAATAGATGAGAAAATACATGGTAGTATTGGTAAAGGTTATATGGTATTGGTTGGATTTTGTGAAAATGATACAAAAGATATTGTTGAGAAAATGGTTAATAAAATGATCAATTTACGCGTTTTTGAAGATGATCAGGGTAAAATGAATCGTTCATTGAAAGAGGTCGATGGAAAGATTTTATCGATATCACAATTTACATTATATGCTGATTGTCGTAAAGGACGTAGACCAAGCTTTATTAAAGCAGCTAAACCAGATAAGGCTATACCATTGTATGAATATTTTAATCAATGTATTCAAAATAATGGGGTTGATGTAGAAACAGGTATATTTGGAGCAGATATGAAAGTGTCATTAATCAATGATGGACCTGTGACTATTATTTTAGATAGTGAAGAGATTATAAAGTAGGGGTTGAAAATTTTTTTAGAAAAAAATAAAAAAAGTACTTGCAAAAGGAGAGGATAGATGATAATA
>JAJQGQ010000122.1 GCA_021200395.1 Erysipelotrichaceae bacterium | reverse complement strand
CCGCGTAAGCGGTTTAGTACAATATATATTAAGATGTGGAGGAAAATTATGGAATATCAAGATTTGTATGATTGCCATCGTCAAAAACTTAATCTTAAATATCAACGTGGCAATCCAGTATTAGAAAATACATATCGTATTGTTGTTCATGTTTGTATATTTAATAATCAAAATAAAATGCTTATACAAAAAAGAGCTAAGAATAAATCAAGTTGGCCTTATATGTGGGATGTATCCGTTGGTGGTCATGTTTTAGTTGATGAAACAAGTGAAGAAGCAGCAATGAGAGAAACAAAAGAAGAATTAGGCATTGATATTGATTTAACAAATCAATGTCCTATTTTAACCAATCATTTTAAAAATGGTTTTGATGATTTTTATATAGTAATAAAAGATGTAGAAGAGATAACCTTGCAGGAAGATGAAGTTTTAGAAGTGAAGTGGGCAAATGAACAGGAAATATTAAATATGATACAAGATAAGACTTTTATTCCTTATTATGCTTCTTTTATATCATTATTATTTGCAATGAAAGATAGGATTGGTTTAACATATGAATGAAAAGATAACGAGATTAGCTCAGGTTTATAGTATTCAATTATTATTTAGTGATGATGTTATTATTGATTATCAACTTATTTATGAATATATGAAACAAACCTTTGGATATGTAGAAATACTAGGTATTGATAAAATAGCAACCTATGCATTAAAAGATCATCTCGTCACATATCGTAACGGTGAACAAGCACCATTTCAGCTTATGTTAACAGATATGGAACCATTATTATCTAATGATATAGATGAGGCAGCTTTAATCCAATGTTGGAACATCAAAAATCCGAAAGAATTACTTAGTCAATGTCACTATAAAATAACGATTGCTGACTTTATGTCAGCACGTATGGCAAGAGTCAAAAGATGCCAAATTTTATCGCAGTATTTAGATATCATGCTTGCTTTATATCCTGAATGTATGGCTTTATATTTTCCTCATGCCCAAAAATTGATGAGTATAAAAGCTTATCAAAATAGTCAATGGGAAGATAAAAATCTTCATTTTTTAGATGGTGGTCTCAATATTCGTTTGTACAATATTGAAAATAGTAATGCGATGGTAGTGGATACACTAGGTATGCGAGCAATTGGGTTGCCAGATTTACAAATGCGTTTTTATCAATTAGATGTAGATGAAGTGGTTGCTTGTATGTATCGTTTGGCTGCAAAATTATTTTTAAATGGTGATTATTTTAATGATGGTGACTTTATAGAGGGACGTTATATTTATGAAAACTGGCAATTATATCATCGAGAAAGCATGTTACCGCCAAAACGTCTGGTATTAGATATTTATGCTCAAGATTATTCGCCATTTAAAAGAAGTGGCTATATTCATTAGGATTTTAAAGAATAATTCGTTGCATTTTTGACCATAATGATGTAGAATAACCACAGAAGCAATGATTTAGGATATGTTGATAAATGAACACTGTTTAGAGAGAAAACGGCTGGTGAAAGTTTTACAGAAGATTTATCAATACTCCCTAATAGCTACACTCGAAAGAGAAGGTCGTATAACTGCGTTAAGGTTTTGAGGCTATCTAAGATAGTGAATAAAGGTGGTACCACGAGATTTCGTCCTTTGGATGAAATCTCTTTTTTATAGGAGGAAAATATGAGAGATTTTAAAAACGAGGAAACATTAAATACTTTAAATCATTCATGTGCCCATGTTATGGCACAAGCAGTGAAGCATCTTTATCCAGATGCTAAATTTTGGGTTGGACCTGTTGTCAGTGAAGGATTCTATTATGATATGGATTTAGGTGATAAAGTTATCACCGATGAAGATTTACCAAAAATTGAAAAAGAAATGAAAAAAATCTGTAAAGATGGTAAACGTATTGTAAGAGAAGAAATTAGTAAGGATGAAGCGTTAGAAATGTTTAAAGATGATCCTTATAAGATTGATTTAATTGGTGGCTTAGAAGATGGAAGTATAACTTGTTATAGACAAGGAGACTTTGTAGATTTATGTAGAGGTCCTCATGTGGAAACAGTTAAATTATGTCGTAATTTCAAGTTATTAAAACATTCTGGTGCTTATTGGAAAGGTGATAAAAAGAATAAAGTATTACAAAGAATTTATGGTTGTTGTTTCCCTACAAAAGAGGAGTTAGATGCTCATTTAAATGAATTGGAAGATGCTAAAAATAGAGATCATCGTAAGATTGGTAAAGAAATGAATTTATTTATGACGCATCGTTTAGTAGGGGCAGGTATGCCTTTATGGTTACCGAACGGAGCATTTATCAGAAAGCAATTAGAAAACTATATTTATGAAAAAGAAAGAGATTTAGGCTATGATCATGTTTATACACCACCAGTAGGTACTGTTGATTTGTATAAGACATCTGGTCATTGGGATCATTATAAAGAAAATATGTTTCCAGTGATGGAAGTGGATGATGAAACATTTGTTTTAAGACCTATGAATTGTCCACATCATATGTTGATTTATAAAAATAGTTTACATTCTTATAGAGATTTACCTATTCGTATTGGCGAGTTTGCAACAGATTTTAGATATGAAGCATCTGGTGCAGTTAAAGGCTTGGAAAGAGTACGTTGTATGTGTCAAAATGATGCACATTTATTTGTCACTCCTGAACAGATTGGTGATGAATTCAAGAAAGTTGTGAATTTGATTTTAGATGTTTATAAAGATTTTGGTATTACAAATTATAAATTTAGATTATCATTACGTGATAAGAATGATAAAGAGAAATATTTTGATGATGACCAAATGTGGGATGAAGCAGAAGCAAGACTTCGTGAAGTATTAAATAGTTTGGGTGTAGATTATTTTGAAGCTGAAGGTGAAGCGGCTTTCTATGGGCCTAAATTGGATGTAGAAGTGAAACCTGCTGTAGGTCCAGAAGTTACATTATCAACTTGCCAATTAGACTTTTTGTTACCAAGACGTTTTGAATTAACATATGTTGATAAAGATGGAACTAAACAAACACCAGTGGTTATTCATAGAGCTATATTTGGTACTTTTGATCGTTTCACAGCTTTCCTTATTGAAGAAACAAAGGGGGCATTCCCATTATGGTTATCACCAACTCAAGTGAAAGTTATTCCAGTGAATAATGAATACCATTTGGATTATGCTGATGAAGTTTATAAGATTTTAAAAGACAATGGTATTCGTGTAGAAATGGATGCCCGTGATGAAAAATTAGGTTATCGTATTCGTGAAGCACAAATGGCTAAGATTCCTTATCAATTAGTATTAGGTGATAAGGAAAGAGATGAGGGAACTGTTACTTATCGTGAATATGGTGATCGTAAACAGACTACTGTTTCTATTGATGCTTTTGTAGAACTTACGAAAGAACGTATTGAAGCGAAGAAATAAGAAGGATTGAGAAATCCTTCTTTTTCATGTATAATAGACATCGAGGTGACGAAAATGTCTTATAAAGTGATGATGCAATACTTTGAATGGTATTTAGATTCTATTCCTCATTTATGGCAATTAATAAAGAAAGATGCCCAGCATCTTAAAAATATAGGCATTGATGCTTTGTGGTTACCTCCAGCATTTAAAGGCATTGGTGGAACACAAGACGTAGGTTATGGTATATATGATTTATATGATTTAGGAGAATTTGATCAAAAAGGAACGATTCCTACGAAGTATGGAACGAAAGATGAATATTTAGCAGCTATTGATGCTTTACATGAAAATAACATTGAAGCTTATGGTGATGTCGTATTAAATCATAAGATGGGTGGCGATGCCAATGAACTAGTGAAAGCTTATGAAGTGAATCAATCTAAGCGTGATGAACTTGTGAGTGATGAAGAGTTAATTAAGGTTCCTACTATCTTTACATTTCCTGGTAGATATAATCAATATAGTCAGTTTCAATGGGATCATAAATGTTTTAATGGTTTTGATTATGATATTTTATCGAAACGTCATGCAACATTTCTATTTAAAGATAAGAATTGGCAAAGTGATGTTGATGATGAGAATGGTAATTTTGATTATTTAATGGGGGCTAACATTGATTTTTCATCAGTCTATGTTGTTAGTGAATTGAAACGTTGGGGCAAATGGTATCTAGATTTTACAAATCTTGATGGTTTGCGTTTAGATGCTCTTAAACATATTAGTGCTAGCTTTTTTGATGAGTGGATTCCATATTTAAGAGAATATAAACAAAAAGATTTCTTTAGTGTAGGTGAATTTTGGCATGGTGATGTTCATAAGTTATTGAATTATTTAGCAGAAGTTCATGATCAATTTTCATTATTTGATGTGCCTTTACATTATCATTTTTATGATGCTTGTCAAAATAATGATTACGATATGTCAAAAATACTAGAAAATACATTAGTAAAATGTAAACCAGAAAATGCCGTGACCTTTGTAGATAATCATGATACGCAACCCTCTCAAGGGTTGCAATCCTGGATTGATGACTGGTTTAAGCCTTTAGCTTATGCTTTAATATTACTTAGAATAGATGGTTATCCATGCATTTTCTATGGGGATTATTATGGTATTTCTCATAATCATATTCAAGCAAAATCTGATATGTTAGATAAATTATTATATTTAAGGAAACATTATCTAACACCTCAGCAAGTCGATTATTTCGATGATCCTCATACCATCGGCTGGGTAAATGATAAAATGGTATGTATTATGGCTCATAATGAGGCTGATTGTAAAAAGATGCAAGTGGATAAAAAATATAGTGGCCAAATATTTTATGATTACTTTTCTTTAGAAAAAGTAGTGATTGATAAAGATGGTTTTGGTTTGTTTAAGGTTCAAGAAAAAAGTTTAAGTGTATATGTTTTAAGAGGTGAACAAGATGAGGAATAGGAGAGGCTTGATATCTGCTCATATAGCGGTGTTTTTATTAGGCGCAGCGAGTTTATTTGCGGCTTTGATTCCGATGTCAGCATTAATGCTGACATTAGGAAGAGCTATTTTTTCAGCTTTATCGCTTTATATTTATATTCATTTTTTAGGTTTATCTTTGCGTCTTAATCGTTTTCAGGATTATTTATGGAATATTTTAGCTGGGATATTTTTAACATGTCATTGGTTTTTCTTTGTTATGGCGGTACAGGTTTCAACGGTTTCTATTGGTACGATATCGTTTGCGACATATCCATTGTTTGTTTTATTTATGGAACCATATTTTTTTAAAGAGAAATTTAAATATAAAAATATTTTAGCATTATTACTATTGGTGGCTGGTATAGGATTTTTAATTCCTGCATTTCGTTTAACAGATGCGACGACATTAGGAATTGTTTATGGTTTGATAAGTTCTTTTTCTTTTGCATGTTTATCAGTTGTGAATCGCCGTTTGGCTTCGTTATATGATAGTGCTGTAGTAACAATGTATGAACAGTTAGTGGTATCAATTATTATGACAATTACTATTTCTGTTTTGAATCCATTCTTAGGTTATGGAACAGGTTTTGATTTTATTTGTCTTATTGTTTATGGCGTTATTTTTACTGCTTTGGCACATACATTGTATGTGCGTAGCTTAAAACATATTAAGGTTCAAACTGCCAGTGTTATTTCTGTTTTAGAACCAGCTTATAGTATCATTTTAGCAGCTATATTTTTAGGAGAACGTTTGTCTTATCAGGAAATCCTTGGTATTGCTTTAATTTTTAGTGCAGTATTATTAGCAACTAGAGTGGAGGTTCAAGATGAAGTATCTTCCTAAGATAAAAGAAATATGTTATTTAGCTTGGCCAGCAGTGATACAAGAGGCATTAAGCGTTGTGGTATCGTATATTGATACGGCAATGGTAGGGACATTAGGTGCGAATGCGAGTGCTTCTGTTGGCTTGACGGGTTCAGTTAATTGGTTGACCAGTAGTATTGTTATGGCTTTTGGTGTTGGTATTTTAAGTGTTTGTGCTAAGGCCGATGGAGCTGGTGATCAAAAGAAATTACAAATAGCCTCACAACAGTCATTTTATTTTGTTTTAGGTATTGGCATATTGATGACAATAGTATGTATGATCATTTCGCCATATTTACCAACTTGGCTAAATGGAGATGAAGTTATTAGGCATGATGCTTATATGTATTTTTTGATTACCTCAATAACTTTCTTATTTAGAAGTTCAGCTCTTATTTTTGCCTCAACTTTGCGTAGCGTTAAGGATATGAAGACACCAATGATGATTAATATTTATATGAATGTTGTTAATATTGTGTTGAATTTCTTTTTGATTTATCCTAGCAGAGAGATATATGGCATTTATGTTATAGGGGCTAATTTAGGTGTTATTGGGGCTGCCATTGCTACGAGTGTTTCGTATGTTTTTGGTGGAGTTTGGATGTTTTTCCGTTATTTGCATAATGAACGTTTTGATTTAATGCATCAAGGATTTCATTTTAATTATCAGGTATTTAAAGAATGTGTTGATATTTCATTACCAGTTGTCATGGAAAGGAGTGTTATCTGTTTTGGACATGTGACATTTGCTTCCATGATTGCAACTATGGGCGTTATTCCTCTTGCTGCCCATACGATAGCGATTCAAGCTGAACAGGCTTTCTATTGTCCTGGCTATGGTTTCCAAAGTGCAGCTTCGACATTGGTAGGTAATGCAGTAGGTGAAAAAGATGCCAATAAAGTTAAACAAACGACCTATCTTATTTGTGCTATGACATCTTTCATTATGCTTATTGCTGGTATTTTATTATTTATTAATGCACGATCACTCATGGGCTTTTTTACTCCTGATAGTGAAGTTATTGCAATGGGTACAACAGTTTTAAGAATTGTATCTGTTTCTGAACCTATTTATGGTGTATTAGTGATTTTAGAAGGAACGTTTAATGGTATGGGTGATACCAAAGCACCATTTGTTTTTTCATGTATTACAATGTGGGGTGTAAGAATATTTGGTTCATATATTGTTATTCATGTTTTACATATGGGTTTAGCACAAGTGTGGGTAATGATGGTATGCGATAATGTTTTAAGATGTATCTTATTATTACAACGTTTCTTACGCGAAAAATGGAGATATTTATTATAAAAAAAATCAAGCTTTTGGCTTGATTTTTATACTTGTAGTGAGAAGTATAATAAAGATATACAGATTGTCAGTAATATATCAAATTCTAGTAAAGATGATATAAAATGGTCGCATTTTATTGACAATCCATGTTCTCTAGCATCTTGAAGAAACTGATAAGCTATAATGATGGGGATTGAGTTGAGAATGCTAAGCACAGCTGTGATGAGAGAAAGAAAAGAGAAAGCTAATGCTACTATAGCATATTC
>JAJQGQ010000296.1 GCA_021200395.1 Erysipelotrichaceae bacterium | reverse complement strand
CATATATATCATACTAGAATAAAACATTTATTTTTAGGACACATTTTGTCATATTTTAGTCTTCAAAAAATTCTTCAATATCAATATTAAAATAATCTGCTAATTGTTGTAATACATCTAACTTATTAATACCTACATTTATATAACGATTACATGTTCTAACATCTATATTAAATTATTTAGCGAATTGTTCTTGTGATATATTATTTTGTTTTAATAATTGTCTTAATTTTTGACCAGCTTTTTGTTGTGGTGTTAGTTTTTCTCCCATATCAATTTCCTCCATATAAATATTATAGATATAAAATTCTTATGTTTTTAGGACATGTTTTGTCGTATTATTCAAAGAAATCTTTTATTTGAATATTAAAAAAGATAGCTAGTTCTTCTAACGTAGCTACATTTGTAATACCTTCATTGATAAGACGATTGCATGTTCTCACATCAATACCAAATAATTCTGCAAACTCTTCTTGTGTTAAATCATTTTCTTTTAATAATTTTCTTAACTTTTCACCAGCTTGTTTTTCTGCATTCATTTTGAAACTTCCTTTCCATAAAAAAAGCACCAATCAAATTGATTGGTGCTAAAGTGTTGCCTCTTCTATTTTATTGATTGCATCTTCAATACTAACTATTGCATCTTCAAGATAATCAATATTATTTTCCATACTTTCATATTGATCACTACTTTCTAAATTCTCAGGAATGTTATCTAAACAATCCTGTTCTTCATCTAATGAAAATTCTACAATTTGTAGTGCCTTTTCTAAAAATTCAATAGCATTACTTAATTTCTTTCTACGTTTCTTATTCATTATCGTCCTCCCATATACTTTCATAAATAAACTCAAATTCAAATAATTCCTCATCACATATTTTCATATGCAACATATCTGCCTTACTCAATAAGTCATAAAACCAAATATGCTCAGAGTTTGTTTCAAATTCTGAGCATGTTAACTTTATTACTATATCTTTTGTTACTTTGTTTACATACGTATCTATTGATACCATATTGAACTCTTCTATAGCTCTATCGATCAGTTCACACTGATCAATCAAAAATAATTCTTTTTCTTCATTAACTTCACCTTTAATACTATGTATAACTCTTCCAACGACTATATCAAAACAATTAAACTGTCTCTTCATAAACTTCCACCAACTTTCTTGTAAGACCATGAAACCCAAAATCCATTTGAATCTTTCCATCAGTTCTTGAATATATATTAAAATTATCTGATGCACTACATATCGCAGCAAACAAGTCAGGATTAACTACAACAACATCTTCTCCAACAATGGATATGTAGCCACAACTTGGAAACGGATTATGCAATCCACAAGTAAATTTTACATTTTTACCAGCAATTGCATACTTTAATCCCTCTCCACATTTCTTAATCAATTCAATTCTTTCAGGAACATCTTCGTGAGGTTGATATTCATCTTCTAAAATGATTTGTCCTAATTTTAAGATAAAATCATCTAATTCCTCATCTTCTTCTAATTCAAAATCATCATCAAAATAATCTTCCATAAAATTCTCCTTTCTTTAGATTAGATTATGACAAGTTACAAAGATTACAACATCACATCCTTTCTATATAAAAAACACCAATCAAAACGATTGGTGCTTTAACTAAAATATTTATATATACCCACAAAGGGGGGGAGCTTTCTTTAAGCAATACACTATTATACAACGTAAAGTTACAAATGCTGTTTATTAGATTTCTACTACAACCCTTTAGGCGTGTACGTTTTTTATATAAGATTGTGATTAAGTGAAATTTTTCTAACTATAATAAGTGAGACGGGGTGATTTTATATTCTTATATATAATACAAAACTATGTCGTTATCTTTTAGCAATTGTTAATTACTTCTAATACTTACTAGTTAGAGGAGTGCCATCAAACATATATTTATTTTATCTTTTACTATTATACAAAAGGGTGAGTCTTCTTAAAGTAAATATTTATCTATACCCACAAAGGGAGGGTAAGTGTTATTGTATTTTAAACTAAGATTTTTCTATTATTAACGAGTGAGAGGGGTTATAATTTGTATTCTTAAATATAATACAAAACTGTCAACCTATCTTTGAACAATTTTTTAATTACTTCTACTACTTACTAGCTACAGGGTACCTTTATTTTATTTCTACTATTATACAATGGGGTGCGTTATCTTAAAGCAAAATATTATTCCCTATTATTACCTTTCAGACGTATGCGTTTTTGTGTTTTTATATTCATTTCTACCAAATAAGCGTCATTAGTCCTGCTATAACAATACCTCCAATTAAAAATACAGGAATCATTGGAAACATTGCTTTCACATGAAACCATTTTTGATGATATTCTTTATCCATATTTTCAGTTCCTGGTAATCTTAACTTCTTAATATTCACAAATAATATCCAATCTAATACTAAAACATCAAATAATGATATAACAATCATATACCCATAAATTGCTATTAAAGCCTCTATAAAGCTTTGTGCACCTGCTATATGTGCCATCCATGCAAAAACCATCGCAAAAGCAATAAGACCTATTATCTTTTTAATGAGGTTAATTTTAGTTATTTTTTCTTGAACTTCTTCTTTATGTTGAGATATGTAATATTGTTTTTGGATTTCTGGTGGATAATCGTTTACGAAAGATACTGGATCCATAAGTTCTATTGTCATAACAAATGTACCAAAAACCAAACACATGATAATACATTCGGTTATATATATTGATGTATTCATTTATTTTATTCACTTTCCATAGGAATTGTTTTAACCCAAAAAACAAAATATAAAATATGACATACCCAAACAATACTTAAACAAATTCTTCCAACAGGTACTCTACTCATACATATAAATCCAATAGCCATAACAATAGTTACTGTAGTAATGATACGAATCTTTGTATTTAAAGTCATAGCACGTTGTTGTACAAAATTATCTAAATGATTTTGATATAACTTTGTTCCAATAAACCAATCATGTAATTTTTGTGAACTCTGTGCAAAACAAAATAATGTTGCCATATAGAATGGTACTGTTGGTAGAATTGGAAGTATAATACCAATTGTTCCTAACCCAAGACATAAAAAACCTAAGATAATCCATAAATACTTCATTTTTATTTTCCTCCTCTAATTAATATCTTTAATGGAATTATATGAATCAAAGTTATAAAAAACATTGTATAAATACACATTATTGTAATCATATTTCCAGGTAGTTTCACTGCTAAAAATATATGTAGACTAAGTAATAATAAAATTACTATTCCACTGATTATTCTTATCATTTGATGTTTAGATTTATTAATCTTTATAGTAACATAAATACTTATTATAATATGTATGAACATCAATATACTAAGAAGTGATGACATTATTCTCATAAAAGAAGTAGATAATCCATTTGGTATAATTGTGATTAATATGTATTCTAAAAATACAATTGCTGTTATATAACCAATTCTTTTATTCAATTTTATTATTTTTGACATATAACATTCCTTTCTGAGTTAGCTATCGCTAACTTTATAATATTATAGTTAGTTTAAACTAACTTGTCAACTTATAATTCTACTTTTAACAGACTGGCATGTACGCTTATCTATAATACAAATTAGGAAAGTTAGCTAAAAACAAAAAAGACAGTATAGATAATCTATACTGTCCTTATATCAACTATAGTTTATTCAATACCAACGTAAGTATAGCCTTCTTCTTCAATGGCTGCTTTAGCAGCATTCTCGTCAAAAGCGTCATTGATAGTTACAACTGCAGTTCCTTCTTTATGAGAAGTAACAGCTGAATCTACTCCTTCTAATGCTTCTAATGCTTTCTTTACATGCATTTCGCAATGTTCACACATCATACCTTCTACTTTAATTGTTTTTTCCATACTTTTAATCTCCTTTTCTATTGATATATCTGTTTCAGGCAAAGCACGTTTACGCATTGGGCGATCGTGCTTTGCACTATGAACCTTAAATAAATTTAAACGTAGTGCATTCATACACACTGAAAAACTTGATAATGACATAGCTGCTGCTCCCCACATTGGATTCATTTGAATAGATGAATAAACACCAGCAGCCATTGGAATCAAGATGATATTGTATGCAAATGCCCAAAATAAGTTTTCATAAATATTTCTTAATGTAGCTCGACTTAATCTGATAGCTGCACTCGCATCTGTTAAATTAGAATTCATCAATACAACGTCAGCCGAATCAATGGCCACATCAGATCCTGCCCCAATAGCAATACCTGTATCAGCTCTTGTAAGTGCAGGAGCATCGTTGATTCCATCACCAACCATGGCAACATGACCGCGTTTTTGCAGTTGTCTAATAACAGCTTCTTTCCCATCAGGTAAAACACCTGCAATTACTTTATCAACACCAGCAATATCACCAATAGCTTTAGCTGTCTTTTCATTGTCACCAGTTAACATAACAACTTCAATACCCATATTCTTCATTTGTGAAATAGCTTGAGCACTATCTTCTTTAATAACATCAGCTACAGCAATCATACCTAATACTTTATCATCACAAGTAAAGAATAATGGCGTTTTACCTTGCTCAGATAGTTTATTTGTAGCATCTATTAATCTTTGTGATATCTTATGTTGATTAGATATGTATTTATAAGATCCACCAACTATCACATGATTATCTATTTTACCACTTAAACCATGTCCAGACAAAGCTTTAAAATCTTCAACATCTAATAATCCAAGATTCTTTTTTTCGCCATAATTTACTATGGCATTTGCTAATGGATGTTCACTTTTTTTCTCTAATGAGTATGCATAAGATAATAAGTCGTTTTCACTAATACCATCTTCTACCATGATATCTGTTACCTCAGGTTTACCTGCTGTAATCGTGCCAGTTTTATCTAAAGCAACAATTTGTATCTTACCTGCATTTTCTAGTGCTGCACTTGTTTTAAATAATATACCATTTTTAGCACCCATACCATTACCAACCATAATGGCAACTGGAGTTGCAAGTCCTAAAGCACAAGGACAAGCAATAACTAAAACTGAAATAGCACGTTCTAATGCATAAGCTAAATTATTACCTGTAACATACCATATAACGCCTACCACAACAGCAATAATCATTATTGTTGGAACAAAGATTCCTGAAACAGTATCAGCAATTCTAGCAATTGGTGCTTTTGTACCTGCTGCATCGCTTACCATTTGAATGATTTGTGAGAATGTTGTATCTTCACCAATACGGGTTGCTCGTGCTTTAATAAAACCAGATTGATTCATAGTAGCTGCACTAACAGTATCATTGATTGTTTTATCTACAGGGATGGATTCTCCCGTTAATGCTGATTCATCAACAGCACTACTACCTTCAATAATCACACCATCAACTGGTATAGATTCACCTGGTCTTACTACAAAAATATCTCCAAGTTCTACATCATCTATATCAACTTCTACTTCTTCATTATTTTTCATAATAACAGCAGTTTTAGGTGCCATTTTCATCAAATTCTTTAAAGCATCGGTTGTTCTACCTTTAGATATTGATTCCAATGTCTTACCTACAGTAATCAAAGCAGGTATCATTGCTGCTGATTCAAAATACAATTGATTATGATACAAACTCATTAAATCGGCATTGCTCGTTCCTTGCGTAATCAAATAAGTCATTTGATATAATATATACAATGACCATCCAAAAGACACACTAGAACCTAATGCCACCAAAGTATCCATATTTGGTGCCCCATGGAATAACGAACGAAACCCAGAAACAAAGAAAGCTTTATTAATATACATCACAATCAAAGCCAATATCATTTCAGTAATAGCAAGTCCTATATGATTATGTTCAAAGAAACTGGGTACTGGCCATCCCAACATATTATGACCCATTGTAATATACATCAATATAATAAGAAATATCACTGAAGATAATAATCTTCTTACTAATTTAGGTGTTTCATGATCCTCTAAAGCTTCTTCATCAGCTTTTAATTTTTCACTATGACTCACTTTCTTAGCTTCTTCACCTTTAAGTCTAGCACCATATCCAGCAGCTTCAACAGCTTTAATAACTTCATCTTTTGTAGCTGTACCTTCAACAGTCATAGAATTTGTTAATAAAGAAACATTAACAGAATCCACATTACTAAGTTTACTTACAGCTTTTTCTACATGTGCCTGACAAGCAGCACATGTCATCCCTGTAACAACATATTGTTCCATCATATATCAAATCCTTTCATTACTTCATTAACTTCTGTAACACATTACACAATTCGTCAATAGTTTCTTCATTTCCAGCTTTAATATCTTCTACAACACAATTTCTAATATGACAATTTAGTAATACTTTATTAAAACTATTTAGTGCTGCAGTAGCAGCTGATACTTGAATAAGTATATCAGGACAATAAATATCATTCTCTACCATTCTTTCAATACCTCTTATTTGTCCTTCTACTTTCTTTAATCTTGTAAGTAATGCTTTTTGTTCCTCTTCACTACGTTTCTTATGTCTTCCACTACACATTGGACAACTTTCATCAACAGTCATATCTTCGTTCATATACCTCAACTCCTTATATACCCCTTAGGGGTATTTAATACACTAAAATAATATACCCTATGAGGGTATATGTCAATAGATATGATAAAAAAACAACTATCATAAGATAGTTGTTAGTCTGTAATCGCTGTATATGTAATGGCAGTTATATAATCATCTTCAAAGATGAATTGTAATGTTGAATCTCCCTTTGTATAAAGATATGAACCATTATCATCTTCATAATCTGTTCCATAGACCTCTTCAACCGCAGATTTTTTATCACCAATAGAAATACCTTCTGGGGTAGATACCGTATCATCTTTTAAAACAATTGAACTAACATAATCTTCGTCATCTATTGGATAAGTAATTAACTGAAATCCTGAATAAGTATAAGTTTTATCTAAACCATCAAATGCACAGCTTTCAGCTTCATAATATGATAATTCTTCTCCTAAATCATCTAAAAATGTACTTGTATCTTCATTCATAGCTATTTCTACATTATTATATTCAAATACATAACCTTTTTCTGTAGATGTAGTTTCTGTTGTATCTGTATTACCACTGCTACATCCTACTAACATGATTGCTGTTAAAATAGTAAGTATAATTTTTTTCATTTTGTGCTCCTTTATCTTTCTTTGGCTCCATAACTTTTAAGGTAGCCATATTCTTCTAATTCATTATATTGATCTTCTTTCATATCATAATAGAACTCAACTTTTTCATTCCATCTTTCCACTGTTTCTTCATCATCTCTACTATCTTCTA
>JAJQGQ010000290.1 GCA_021200395.1 Erysipelotrichaceae bacterium | reverse complement strand
TTATTGTATAAGGAGGTACCTATATGTTCAAAGTTATTAGTGATTTAAACAAAAAACTACAAAATCTGACGCTATCCAATTTAAAAGAATTATGTACGAAACATGATGTTATTATATCAGACGATAATTTGTTAATTATTCTTAAAATTATACAAGATAATCCAGTCGGTATTATAGATTCTGATTTTCATGAAATATTACTTAAATCCATTAGAATACAAACGAATCATGAAGTATCAAGACAATTTAGAAGTATTGTCGAAGGGGAATATTTGATACAGGAATTAAGTTAAAAAGCCCTTAGGGCTTTTTTTCATACTTATAAAATGATATAATAAGATGCGTACGATGCATATTTTGGAAATGGGTGAGAATATGAAAGAATTTAATATTAATAATCGTAGATATTTAGGAAGTAAATATAAATTAATAGATTTTATTCATAAGGTTGTGGATGATCATTGTCAGGATATTTCAAGTGTTTTAGATTTGTTTGCAGGAACTGGCGTTGTAGGTTATAGTTTTAATCAAAATTATGATGTCATTGTGAATGATACATTGACAACTAATGAAGTAGCTTATTATACTTTTTTTGATAATGAAGAAGTAGATAAGGATAAGCTAATGAATCTTACTGATAATTATAATAATCTAAGTACTAATGAAGATAATTATTATTCTATCAATTTCGCTGATACTTATTTAAGTAAAGAGAATATGTCTAAAGTAGGCTATATTAGAGATAATATAGATTGTTTATATAATGATCATATGATTAATTTTAGAGAAAAGAACATTCTTATTTGTAGCTTAATATATGCGATAGATAGAATAGCTAATACTGTAGGACATTATGATGCTTATCGTAAAAATGGTGATCTAGATCAACAACTTGTTTTATCATTTCCTAATTTAGAAGAAGATCAATATAATAAGAATAATCAAATATATAAAATGGATGCCAATGAATTAGTTAAAAACATTAAAGCTGATTTGGTTTACATTGATCCACCATACAATTCTAGACAATTTTGTGATGCTTACCATTTCTTAGAAAATGTAGCATTAAATACCAAGCCAGAGGTTAAAGGTGTAGCTAGAAAAATGAATAGAAAAAATCTTAAAAGTGTCTATTGTTCATCAAAGGCTCCTTTAGCTTATGAAGAACTTATTGAAAATATTGATGCTAAATATATATTGGTATCATACAATAATATGGGAAAACAAGGCGATCCACGATCAAATGCTAAAATATCTGATAAACAGATATTAGAAATACTAAAAACAAGAGGAGAAGTTAAAATATTTGAAGAAGAATATGGAGCTTATACAACAGGTAAAACAAATTTAGATAATCATAAGGAAAGATTGTTTTTGTGTACTGTAGGTAAAAAAGATGAGTCTTTAAATAATATGAATATTAATGAATTTATAAAATCTCCTTTAAATTTTACGGGTGGTAAATATAAAATATTACCTCAATTAGTAAGTAAGTTTCCTAGTAATATAGATGTATTTTATGATGTTTTCTGTGGTGGTGCTAATGTTGGTATTAATATGAATTGTAATCGTGTTATATGTGTTGATATTGATGAGCATGTGATATCTTTATTAGAGTATTTAAAACAATCAAATTCTTATGATTTAATCAAACATTTAGATAATCTAATTGAACAATATGGATTAAGTAATACGTATAAAAATGGTTATGCTTATTATAAGTGTGATAGTAGTCATGGTGTAGGTAAATATAATAAAGAAGCATATACAAAACTTAAGAATGACTATAATCTTTCACCTAGAGATGATTTGTTCTTATTATTAATCATTTATGGTTTCAATAATCAAATACGTTTTAATAATCAAGGTGCATTTAATTTACCAGTAGGAAAAAGAGATTTCAATGCAAGCTTACGTAAAAAGTTAGAAGCATTTATGGACAAAATGCATACTCAAAACATTTATTTTATTTGTCAAAACTTTAGAGATATGGATATTAAAGAAATAAGTCAACATCGTTCTTTTTTGTATTTAGATCCACCTTATTATTTGGGCGATGCAGCTTATAATGAAAATGGTGGATGGACATTACAAGATGAGAAGGATTTGTTAGAATTTCTCAATCAATGTGATAGTCTAGGTATCAAATTTGCATTATCTAATGTCATTGAACATAAAGGATCAACACATGAATTATTGATAAATTGGTGTTTGGACAATTCTTATAATATTAATTATATATCTAAAACATATAGTAACGCTTCTTATCATATTAAAGATAAAACAGCTATTACTAAAGAAGTTCTTATAACGAATTACTAAAAAGGATCACGTTATCGTGATCCTTTAACATTTCCCACCACTGTGACCGGAGGGAAAAGGGTGGGCTTATTTATTCCAAAGTTCATCGGCTTTAACTTGCCAATTAGAAGCATAATCTACACATTTATCACATAAATGATCCACAGATTCTACAGATTCCATATCTGTTGATTTAGCATTTGTATCATGAACCATTTTTCTTAGTTTTTCAGGGTTCTCTAACATCGGACAAGGTCTTAACATGTTATCATTAAATGGTTGACCTTCTTTATAAGCCATGAATAATGGATTGCATAACGCTTCTAATAATGTATTCTTTCTAATATTACTATCAGAATAATGAATAAATACACATGGTTCCATATCACCATTAGGATTAATATGGAAATAATAACGTCCTCCAGCAATACATCCACCTACATATTCAGCATCATTTTGGAAGTCCATTGTAAATAATGGCTTAGTATTTCTATAATCTCTAATACGATGATAAATCATTTCTCTTTGCTGTGGATTAGGTAATAAGTCTGTTACTGCATCATTACCAACTGGCATATAATGGAAGAAAAATGCAAATTTTGCTCCGAAATCAATCAATTGATCTATAAATTCTTCACTACTAATAGAATCAGCATTAGCACTTGTATAACAACAAGATACACCAAATGGTAATTTCTTATCTTTTAAAATTTTCATAGCTTTAATCACTTTTTGGTATGTACCTTTTCCACGCCTTGCATCAGTCACTTCTTCATTACCTTCGATGCTGATTGCAGGTACAAAATTTCCAACTTTTAACATTTCATCCGCAAAATTTTCATCGATTAAAGCACCATTCGTAAATGTTAAGAAAACACAATCATTATGTTTTTCACAAATCTTAATAATATCTTCTTTTCTAACCATTGGTTCTCCACCTGTATAAAAATACATATAGATACCTAAATCTTTACCTTGTTGAACAATATTATCTATTTCATCATAGCTTAAATTTAAACGATTACCATATTCACTAGCCCAGCATCCAGTACAATGCAAATTACAAGCACTTGTAGGATCTAATAAAATAAGCCATGGTACATTACATCCATATTGCTCTTTAACTTCATTACTACGCTTACTCCATTTCATAAGTGAATTAACTAAAAAGTTTTCAAATAATTTATTTCTAACATCTTTATCAATATCTGTATATAAACTCATGACTAATTGATTCCAATTGTTATCTGAATCATTTAATTTTTCCTTAACAACTGGAAGTTGTTCTGCCATTGATCCATTCACATCTGCTTTCTCTAGCCATTCAATAATCTTAGGAATATTATCCTGAGGATTTTTATCTAAATATTTTAAAACTTGTTTAACACCAATACTTGTTGCCTTATCTTTAATACCCATAATTAAATCTCCTTTATTTTTTCCCAACTAAACTCATCTCTTCCAAAATGTCCATAAGCTGCTGTATATTTATATATTGGTTTTCTTAAATCCAATTCATTAATCATATCATTAACTCTAAAGCTAAAATTATTAGCTATTAATTTATATATATCTTCTTCATTTCCTGTATCGAATGTATTCACATAGATGGATAATGGCTCTTCTTGCCCAATCGCATAGGAAACTTGTATTTCACACTTCTTGGCATATCCATTTGCTACAATGTTTTTAGCAACATAACGACAATAATAAGCACCAGTACGATCAACTTTTGATGGATCTTTACTAGAAAAACATCCACCACCAATACGACCCATACCACCATAACTATCACATACTATTTTTCTTCCAGTTGTCCCTGAATCACCAAAGCTTCCACCAACTATAAAACTACCACTTGGATTAATATAGAACTTTGTATTTTTATCTATAAGATTATCAGGAATAACTCGATCAATCACTTCTTCTCTAATCAATTTATTTAATTCATCAGTAGTGACATATTCTTTATGCATAGTAGATATAACAATACTATCAATTCTTTTTACATGATCATTTTCATATTCAATACTGACTTGTGTTTTTCCATCGGGTCCAAGAAAAACTGATTGATGTTGTAAATCACCTAATTGTTTTGCAAGTTTATTGGCATAATAGATTGGTGCAGGCATATAAGCATCTGTTTCATCAGTTGCATAACCAAACATAATACCTTGATCACCAGCATATATTGTTTGATTTTTTTTCTACTGCATGATTGATTTCCATAGATTGCTTCGAAACTCTCGTTAAAACACGATAATTTTCGTTATAACCTATTTCTTTCATACAACGTTCAGCTATACTTTTATAATCGAGACTGGCAGTTGTATTGGCTTCACCATAAATAAAAATCAAATCATCTTTAATAGTCGCTTCTACTGCCATTTTGGCATTAGGATCATAAGTTAATGCTTCGTCCAAAATACTATCTGCTATATAATCACAAATCTTATCTGGATGACCAGCGGTCACACTTTCTGATGTAAAAATATAATTTTTCATCATTATTTCCCTCCTATAATTGTATCATAAGGATTTATTTGATTATTTTGAAGAAACAAACAAATTCAAGTGTTTACGAAATAGACAAAAGTTTAAAAATGTACATAAAATTTTATTTTTATGAAATTTTTAAATTGTGGTTGACTTTTTTTACAAGTTTGTCTATCATATACATATATAAACCGATGAAGTGGAGATAAAAATAGAAGATGTACTTTTAGAGAGTCTGGATGGTGGAAACAGATAGTGGCAGTCTATTAAATGGACCATTGAGGGCAAGGTCAAAGGTGCAAGCTGAGTATTCCTTGACGTAAAAACTTACGTTAGTAGTTAAGAATGTGGTGGCATTCTATAAAGTGTATGCGAAAGCATAAAACAAGGTGGTACCGCGGATAACATCCGTCCTTGGCAGTTTTATACTGCGAGGACGGTTTTTTATTTGTAAGGAGGAAGAAAATGTATAAGGCTACAATAGAAGAAGTAAAAAAAATTATAAATCAGGGTCAATATGATATTGTACCTATTTATAAAGAAATCCCTGTTGATCATTTAACACCAACAGAAGTATTAAAAAAATTTAAAGCAAAAAATGAAGATTGTTATTTGTTAGAAAGTGTCGATCAACAAAAACGATGGAGCCGTTATTCTTTCTTAGGTTATAAACCACTTTTACATATTGCTTGTTATGATAATATGATGGAAGTAGATGGAAAAACATTCGAAATAGAACATCCTCATGATTATATCAGAGAACTGTTATCTCATTATAAAAGTCCACGTATACCAACGTTACCAACATTAACAGGTGGACTTGTAGGATATTTTGGATATGAATATTTTCATTATAATGAACCAACATTAAAAACCAATGAAGAAAATATTGAACACATTCCAGATGTTTATTTGATGTTATTTGATACAATGGTATGTTTTGATCATTTAGAGAAAAAGATAAAACTCATTACTAATATTAAAACAACTAATATCGAAGAAGAATATCAATTAGGTTTAAAAAGATTAGATGATTTAGAAATAATTATTCAATCAAAACAAGAATCAGAAATAGAAAATTTACATATATTAGAAGACTTTAATACTAGATTATCCAAAGATCGTTATTGTGAAATGGTAGAAATTGCTAAGAAACATATCTATGAAGGAGATATATTTCAAATAGTTTTAGCTAATCAATTTAAAGCTCAAGCTACTGGTAGCTTACTTAAAACATATGAAGTATTAAGAGATATCAATCCTTCGTCTTATATGTTTTATATATCTACTAAGGATGTAGAAGTTGTAGGAGCATCTCCTGAAACATTAGTTAAGTTAGAAGATCATCGTCTATATACTTATCCTTTAGCAGGTACAAGACCTAGGGGTAAAGATGACATGGAAGATGAATTATTAATCAAAGATTTATTAAGTGATGAAAAAGAACTTTCAGAACATAATATGTTAGTCGATTTAGGTAGAAATGATATTGGTAAAATCAGTGAATTTAATAGTGTTAAAGTGGAAAATTATATGGATATATTGAAATTTTCACATGTTATGCATATTGGATCTACTGTTAGTGGAAAAATCAGAAAAGATTGTGATGCTTTAGATGCAGTTGATTCCTTGCTTCCAGCTGGTACACTTTCAGGTGCACCAAAGATTAAAGCAAGTGAACTTATCTATTCATTAGAACAACATAAGCGTTATTTATATGGAGGAGCTATTGGTTATATTGATTTTACGGGTCAATTAGATACTTGTATTGCAATCCGTTTTGCTTATAAAGCCAATGATATTGTTTATGTAGGTAGTGGTGCAGGTATTGTCGCAGATAGTGTACCTGAAAAGGAATTTCAAGAATGTTGTAATAAGGCAGCGGCTATTTTAAAAGCTTTAGCTGAGGGACAATGATATGATTTTATTAATACATAATTATGATAGTATTTCATACAATTTATATCAATTAGTAGGCACTGTTAATCCTGATATTAAAGTCGTTAGAAATGATAAGATAACAGTTGATGAAGTAAAAGCAATGAATCCAGAAGCTATTATTTTGTCACCTGGCCCTGGTAAACCTAGTGATGCAGGGAATATGGAAGATATTATTGAAGCGTTTTATAAAGTGAAACCAATTTTGGGAATATGTTTAGGACATCAGGCTATATGTGAAGTGTTTGGAGCAAGAATTACTTATGCAAAGAAGCTCATGCATGGTAAGGTATCAGAAATAGAGTTAACTGATGATCCTTTGTTTAAAGGTATTGATAAACGTATAAGTGTTGCTAGATATCATTCTTTAGTAGCGGTTGATTTACCTGAATGTTTAGAGGTTATTGCTCAAACTGATGATCATGAAGTGATGGCAGTTAAACACAAGGATTATCCAGTATATGGTTTACAATTTCATCCAGAGTCAGTATTGACTAAGGATGGATTAAGAATAATGAAGAACTTTTTAGGAGGAGAAAAAATGATTAAGGAAGCAATTCAATTATTAGTAAAGAATCAAGATTTAACAAGAGAACAAGCGTATCAATGTATGGATGAGATTATGAGTGG
>JAJQGQ010000030.1 GCA_021200395.1 Erysipelotrichaceae bacterium | reverse complement strand
TATCAATACGTATAAATATCTGGATAAACTATCAGAAATATGTGAATATATAAAATCACATTATCAGGAAAATCTAACACTTAGTGAAGTGGCTGATATATATGGCTATTCACCACAATATTTATCACGAATATTTAAAAAATATACGGGAACAACTTTTTTGGCTTATCTTCATACTATTCGTTTAAATGCTGCTTATAAACAAATTGCTCAAACAGACTATTCTATTTTGATGATTGCTGAAGATAATGGTTTTTCAAATGTTAAAGCTTTAAATAAATTATTTAAAGAAACCTATGGTATGACACCTACAGCATATCGCAAGCAAATTAAAAAATGACCATGTTTTGGATAAAAATTAACCAAAAATTTTAAATTGGTTAATTTTTTGCGTTTTTTTAGACAAAAATAACATAGTTAAAAAGAGGCTATAAACGTATAATAAATATTGTAATGTTAAGCGCTAACATAAAAGAAAAGGAGATTATTATGAAGAAGATTGAGAGTTTATTTGAGAAAATGAGTCCCTGGATGAACAGACTTGCGAATAATCCTACATTAAAGGGTATTTCAAGTGGTATGATGGGGTCTTTAATTGTAACATTTGTTGGTTCAATCAGTTTATTGTTAGTTGTCTTTCCTGTTGATGCTATTTCGAATACTGTGGCAGCTTTAGGATTATCTTCTATTTTGTTGAATGTTTATAACGTGACTGTAGGATGTTTGGCATTGTATATGGTTGTTTTACTAACAAATTCTCTAGTAAAATCATATGATCCAAAAGAAGATGGCGTTTCAGCTGCTTTGATTGGTTTGTTATCATTTTTAATTGTTACACCTTTATCTACTACAATAGATGAAGCAACCTGTGTTCCTACAACATGGCTTGGAACTTCAGGAATTTTTTCTGCTATAATTATTGCAATTGTAACAGCTAAAATATATGTAACTGTCAAACATAAGGGATGGACAATTAAAATGCCTGATTCTGTACCACCAATGGTATCTAGAACATTTGAAAGTTTGATTCCAGGTATTATCATTAGTATTTTATTTATTGTTGTTAATTATATTTTTAGTAATACAAGTTTTGGATGTATGCATCAATGTGTTTATACTGTATTACAAACACCTTTACAAGGTTTGGGTGGAAGCCTATGGGCTATGTGTATCTTTACTATTGTTGCACAATTATTATGGTTCTTTGGTATTCATGGTACAAACGTCATTTCACCAATTTATACACCAATTTGGTTAGCATTGGATTTAGAAAATCAAGCTGCAGTTGCTGCTGGAGGCATGGGTGCTGGAGAAAATATTATAGGACTTGCGTTCTTTAATACATTTACTTGGGGTGGATGTGTTTTAGGTGTCGTATTGATGATGGCATTTCTGTCTAAATCAACACAATTTAAGAGTGTTGGCAGAGTTTCATTGGTACCAGCTTTATTTGGTATTACTGAACCAGTTATTTTTGGTGCACCATTTGTATTGAATTTCGTATTCTTTATTCCATTTGTATTCGGTAATGTTATTGCTATTTTAGTGTCATATGCAGCTATTGCAAGTGGTTTGGTACCAACATTAATGGGTGCTTCAACAATCTTTGGTTTACCAATTGGTTTCCATGCTGCTATTCAAGGTAGTTGGCAAGCCGTAGTATTACAAATAGTTGTTATGATAATTGTAGGATTATTCTGGTATCCTTTCTTTAAGAAAGCTGATAATGATGCTTATAAATTAGAACAAGAAGGTAAAACGGAAGAAGCTTAGGAGGAATTTATGGAACAAACAAAATTAGTAGAGCTATTTAATAGTTTAACTTTAGATGAAAAAATTGGGCAATTGGTACAATTAAGTGGTAACTTTTTTGAAAGTAATGATGTTATTCCGACAGGTCCAGTTTCTAAGGTAGGTATTGATGAAAATAAAGTTTATCAATCAGGTTCCATATTAAATACATCAGGTGCAAAACAATTAAAAGATATACAAGATCGTTATTTAGAAAAATCTGATAAAAAGATTCCTATGCTATTTATGGCCGATATTATTAATGGATTTAAGACAGTTTTTCCAATTTCACTTGGATTAGGATGTTCTTTTGATCCAGAAATGGTAAAAAAGACAGCACAAATAGCTGCTAAAGAAGCAGCTGTATC
This sequence comes from Erysipelotrichaceae bacterium, assembly GCA_021200395.1. GTDB lineage: Bacteria > Bacillota_I > Bacilli_A > Erysipelotrichales > Coprobacillaceae > JAJQDJ01. Next base: position 5,228 of record JAJQGQ010000030.1, on the reverse strand, counting down.
AGGAATACATGTCACTTTCTCACCAATGGTAGATTTAGTAAGAGATGCCAGATGGGGAAGAGTCATGGAAAGTAATGGTGAAGATGTCTATTTAAATTGTTTATATGCGAAAGCAATGGTTGAAGGGTATCAAGGGGATAATGACCCTTCTTCCTCTATTGCTTCATGTGTGAAGCATTTTGCAGCCTATGGGGCACCAGTCGCAGGTAGAGAATATAATACTGTTGAATTAAGTGAACGTACATTAAGAGATCAATATTTACCTTCATATAAAGCTGCTGTAGATGCTGGCTGTAAATTAGTAATGACTTCATTTAATACAATTAATGGTATTCCTGTTACGGGAAATAAAGAAATATTAAGAGATTTGTTAAGAGATGAATGGGAATTTAACGGTGTTGTTATTTCAGATCATAGTGCTATTAAAGAATTGATTCCTCATGGTGTAGTAGAAGATAGCAAAGCAGCAGCAAAATTAGCTATTGAAGCAGGCTGTGATATTGATATGATGACATCAACTTATTCTAATAATCTTAAAGAATTAGTTGAATCAGGACAATTAGATAAGAAATTTATAGATGAAGCTTGCATGCGTGTATTGGAATTAAAAAATGATTTGGGCTTATTTGAAAATCCTTATCGAGGAGCAGATGAAGAAGCTGAGAAAAAATATATTATGTGTGACGAGTTTAGACAATTTGCCCGTGAAACAGTATCTAAGACATGTGTATTATTAAAAAATAATTCTATTTTACCTTTAAATAAAAATCAAAAGTTATTAGTGGTTGGACCTTATGCTAATAATAACAATTTAAGTGGAAGTTGGTCAATCAATGTTGATCCTGAAAAAGTTATTACAGTATATGATGGTTTAAAGAAACAAGGGAATCATGTTTCGCATACGAATGGATCACCTTTATTAGATGAAGATAGTAAGTTAGATACATTTGGTTATGGGAAAACGGTTAAAAACGATAATGAAGATGCTCAAACATTATTGGAAGAAGCTATGAATCAAGCTCAAGATGCTGATGTTATTATTGTGACATTAGGTGAACACCCTCATCAAAGTGGGGAAGGTGGAGCAAGAGGTGATATTACCTTGCCTAAAGTTCAAATTGAATTGCTAAAATCACTACGTACATTAAATAAGCCAATTGTTTCATTGATATTTAGTGGTAGACCATTAGCATTGAAAGAAGTTGATGAAAATAGTGATGCTATTTTACAATGTTGGTTCCCTGGAACTGAAGGTGGCGATGGCATAGCTGATATTATCTTTGGTAAAGTCAATCCTAGTGCTCGTTTATCTATGAGTTTTCCTTATTCTGTAGGGCAATGTCCAATTTCTTACAATGAATTTAGTACAGGTAGACCTGCTAAAACAAGCACTCACAGTAAACGTTTTACATCACGTTATACAGATATGCCTAATGATCCTTATTATTGTTTTGGTTATGGTTTATCATATAGTAATTTTACATATAGTAATATTCAATTATCTGATAATACTTTAACTCTTAATAATAAAATTACAGCTCGTGTTACAGTTACCAATGATTCTGAAATCGAAGGAACGGAAACAGTTCAATTATATATCAGAGATTTGGTAGGATCTGTAGTAAGACCTGTTAAAGAACTTAAAGGTATTCAAAAAGTATTATTAAAACCACATGAATCAAAAGAAGTATCATTTGATATAAGTGAAGACATGTTAAGATTCATTAGACGTGATATGAAATTTGATAGTGAAGATGGACAATTTGTTGCATTTATTGGACATGATAGTTCTACGGAAAACCAGCAACAATTTGTATTGATTAAATAAAATTACATTCTTTCCTCTCTAATATTATTTGAATGTAGTAATCATTAAACATTACAAATCTACAAATTGTTAGGTTTGTAATGTTTTTATATAGGAGGTTTATATGGCAAAAATACAATGTAATGTTATTTCTTATACATTACTTAGAACAGTGGATATTGAAGTTATTCTTCCTTCAATAACCATTCCAGAAAGCATGAGAAGAATGAAAGGACAAGACATCCACCATGATTATTCACACAAATATCCGGTGTTATATTTATTACATGGTTTTGGTAATAATTATTGTCAATGGAATGGCTATACAAATATTGAATTATATGCTGAAGAAAGACAAATTGCAGTTGTTTTGTTATCGGCGGAAAATAAGAATTATTTAAATACTGAACAAGATAAATTTGAAGACTTTATAGAGAATGAATTACAAGAATTTATTACTGAAATATTTCCAATATCTAAAAGAAAAGAAGATGCATATATTGCAGGATTATCTATGGGAGGCTTTGGGGCTTTGTATCATGGTCTTAAATATAATGACAAATATCAAGCTATTGGAGCTTTTTCACCTGCGATAAAAATGGATACTATTTCTGTTGATTTATTTAAAATGGTTGAGGAAACAAAAGTTAATAATAAAATTTTTATTACTTGTGGTGAAAATGATTTTCTTTATGATTTAAATATAAAATTTATAGATAAATTAAAAGAAAATAAAATAAACTATACTTGGATAAGTGAAGCTAATTATAAGCATGAATGGCGTTTTTGGGATTTAAGTGTTGAAAGATTTTTAGATTGGATAGATAGAAGTGATGCTTATGCTAACAAAAAGAGGAGTGTGTAATTAAATGAAACAAGTATTTAATCCATATTTACCAAATTGGGAATTTGTTCCTGATGGAGAACCACATGTATTTAATGACAGATTATATGTTTATGGTTCTCATGATTGTTATGGTGGAAAAACGTACTGTATGAAACCTTATGTATGTTGGTCTGCATCTGTTGATGATTTAAGTGATTGGACTTATCATGGCACTATTTATACAGGAAAGGATGATCCGTTAAATGATACGGGAAAAAGAAAAATGTTTGCTCCTGATGTTGTATATAAAAATAATAAGTATTATTTATATTATGGATTAGATAATGCACAAACAATTTCTGTGGCAAGAGCAGATAATCCTGAAGGACCATATCGATTTTATGGACATGTACAACATTTAGATGGTAATATATTAGGACTTAAAGAAAATGATAGAAATCAATTTGATCCTGGTGTATTTAAAGATGATGACGGTACCATCTACTTGTATTCTGGTTTTTCGCCTGACCCTCAAACAATTGAACGTATCAAGAAAAAAATTCCTGATAATGTTAATATTTTTAAAGCAACTAGTGATGGTAATTGGTGTTTCAAATTAAAAGATGATATGCTTACATTGGATAGTGATATGACAATGGTAATACCGGGGGCATCAAATTCAATGGGTACAGGTTTTGAAGGGCACGAATTTTATGAAGCATCTTCTATGCGTAAATATAATGGAAAGTATTATATGATATATTCAAGTATCAATCAGCATGAACTATGTTATGCTATGTCTGATTATCCAAATAAGAATTTTGAATATAAAGGGATATTACATTCTAACTGTAACCTGGGTATTGATGATAAACCAACATATTATTATGGCAATAATCATGGATCATTGGTAAAAATTAAAGATAATTATTATATATTTGGACATCGTCATACTTATACATCTCAATATCAAAGGCAAGGTGTGGCTGAAAGAATTATCATGAATGATGATGGAACATTTAATCAAGCAGAAATGACATCATGTGGACTTAATGGTAAGCCATTAAGAAGTCATGAAGTCTATCCGACTTACATAGCATGTGTCCTTATGTCTAGAAATGGTGCTGGTAAGTTAGGTAAAATTGATAATACAAATCATCCGAATATTTCACTTGATACTAATATGGAATCGCATATTACCAATATCAAAGACGGTTCAATTATAGGATATAAGTATTTTGACATGCAAAATGTTCACGAAGTAAAAGTTGAAGTAACATCTAGTAATTATGGAATTATATATGTCTATACAGATTTATCTCAAGAGCCTATTGCTTCTATTAAAATAGAAACTTGTAATCAATGGCTATGGTTCGGCAGTACAATAAGTGTTCAAGATGGCATTTATCCATTGTATTTTAAATATAGTGGAACATGGATTTTACACTGTAAGAATTTTTCTATATAAAATAGAAAATATTGAACTATTAAAATTACCAATTGATATGATAACGCCTTATATGATGCATCATTTTTGTGAAGCTTTAATCATAAGTGGTGAAAAAGATAAAGCCATGAATTATATATTATCTTATTGGGGTAAGATGGTGGAACTTGGTGCTGATACTTTTTGGGAAGTATTTAATCCTGATGATCCTAATGAGTCACCATATGGTGGAAAAATCATCCATAGTTATTGTCATGCATGGAGTTGTACACCTATATATTTGTTTGAAAAGTATTTTAAAAACTCTTAAAAGAAATTTTAAGAGTTTTGTTTTTCAGCATTTTCTTGTGCTTCCTTTATCATTAATCGGATGCCGTTTTTAAGGAAATATAATTGTGATTGTAAATACTCTTCATTTTCAAACAATGCATAATAAACACATGTTCTTACAAACATATAAATAAATGATCTAACTAATTCCCAAGGTAAACCAAAGTTTGGTGCTAATTGTTTAGCGTATTCACTATATCGTTCAGTAACCCCTTTGGAAAATTCTTTACCATATTCCAAATATCGAGGAGATGCATAAACCTGATACATAAAACGATATTTTTTAGCGTGTAAATCATGAGTGATATAAGGCATTTTGTCAATGTAATCCTCTATTTCATCAAGAGATTGAGGAGCAATCGCAAGAAAATCTTCTTCGGTTTTTGCCATACCATGAGCTGTACATTCAATAATGATTTCATCTTTACTATCAAAATAATTATTAAATAAATTACCAGCACTCATACCACAAGCTTTAGCAAGCATTTTTGTACTTGTGTTTTCTAGACCGTTTTCGCAAAAGCAATCAAAACAATCTTCTAAAATTTTATTTCTTTTTGCATCATGTGTATTGTTGGCTGCCATATATATCCCCACTTCCAAAAAATAAATAAGCGTTTACTTAGATTCATCATAACTTATTGAAACAACATTTGTCAATCGCATTTTTTGAAATTGTTTAATTAGTGTCAAGCAATTTTGAAAATGTCCTAAAAAATATCAAACATTAGCACCAATCTGGTGCTGCTGTTTACCTTTGAAAGTTAAGAAATTATCTATTCTCCATGGATGATCCATTGGTGGAATATATCGTTTCT
>JAJQGQ010000204.1 GCA_021200395.1 Erysipelotrichaceae bacterium | reverse complement strand
GATATATTGTCTACATATTTACAATCATTCAAGAATTTTTGATCTTGATTAATTGAATTTCTATAAAATGCTTGAGAATATCCCGTTATTCCTGGACGAACACTTAAAGATTTTTTTCTAATAGGACTCAACTCTTCGTAAGATGTTGCAGCAATTGTAGGACGGGGACCAATTATACTCATATCACCCTTTAATACATTTAATATTTGGGGTATTTCATCAAGAGATGTTTTTCTCATTATTTTCCCAATTTTAGTTACACGAAAATCATTTGCGCTGTTAAATGTTGAGCCATCAGGATTCTTTATATCTGGTGAATTTACATACATAGAACGAAATTTTAACATTTTAAAAGGTTTTCCATTCATTCCATGTCTCACAGCTGTATAAAAAATTGGCCCTTTATCATCAAAATATATTATTGGTGCCATAATTACTATTAGAATAAGAACAAATGGCAATAATAATAAAGTTATAAAAAAATCTAAAATTCTTTTTATGAATCTCTTATACATATTTTACACTCCTTAGGTTACCTTATATCTGCTAAGAATTTTTTAAGCTCATCTGCACTTTTTTTAAATAATATTAGTTCTTCTTTACTCCATTTTTCTTCAATTCTTCTTTCAACACCATTTGCTCCTATAATTGAAGGCACACTTAAAGAAATATCATTTACACCATATTCACCCTGCAATGGAGATGTAACCGAAGCAATTGTAGGATGTTGATTTAATATGGCATCAGCTATCGAACAAACGCATGTAGCTATACCGTAATGAGTACGACCTTTATTTTCTATAATTGTTGAACCCAACTTTTTTACATCCTTAGAAATTCTAATCTTCTCATTTTCATTCCAATTTAAATTAATAGCTTTACAATATTCATCAATTTTAGAACCTCCAACCGAAAAATTGCTCCATAAGGTAATTTGTGAATCTCCATGCTCGCCTACTACATAACCTCTTATTGTTTCAGTATTTAATTCCACATAGTCAGCAACTAATCGTACTGTTCTTGATGTATCTAATAAGCATCCTGTTCCAAACACTACACCATTTGGTAAATTCATCCACTTATCACATAAATAGGTTAAAATATCTACAGGATTTGAAATAACTAAAATAACTCCTTGCGTATAATATTTTTTTATATTATCAATAACATTTTTCATAATAATACTATTATCTTTTATCATATCTAACCTTGATTCACCCATCTTACGATTTCTACCTGCAGTAATAATAATCAAATCGCAATCTTTACAGTCAGAATAATCACCAGCATATACCGATGAAATTCCCATATATGGAATTCCATGCTGAATATCCATTGCTTCTCCAATTGCTTTTTTCTTATCTATATCAATTAAAAAAATTTCTTTTGCTAAATTTTTTATGGTGAGTGCATAAGCTATAGATGCACCTACATAACCAGCTCCAATAATAGCTATTTTTCTGTTTCCTAACATATAGTTAATACAATTCCACTCCCTATACTTTTTAATAATCATCAAATAAAATTATAAAAAAGTACTTCATAAATTTAAATGATCACATATTTTACAGTACATAATCTTTTAATATTGTACAATAATTTTCAATAATATATTCAATTTCTTCATCTGTTAACTTTGTATGTAATGGTATTGTTATTTCATTTGCAAAATGAGTATATGCATTTGGATAATCCTTGATATTAAAACCTAACTTAATGTATGCTGTATGCATTGGCAATGGCTTATAATGCACATTGCATGCAATCCCTCTTTCAGCCATTTTGATTATAATTTCATTTCTTTGTTCTTCTGTAATACCAGGAATTCTTGTAATATACAAATGTCCTGTTCCATAATAATTATCTGTATAATGATTCAGTACATCAACACCAAGTGGCTTAAATACTGCATCATATTTTGCAATTATTTTTCTTCTTTTTTCAAGTAATTTTGGATATCTTTCAAATTGAGCAAGACCCATTGCAGCAGCCACATCTGTCATATTACATTTATACCACGTTCCAACAATATCATATTCCCATGAACCCAATTGTGTTTTTGCAAGTGCATCTTTTGATTGACCATGTAATGACAATAACATCGCTTGATTATATATTTCATTATCATCAATTCCTGAAATATGTTTCCATGTAAAAGCTCCACCTTCAGCAGTTGTAAAATTTTTTACAGCATGAAAACTAAAACAAGTAAAATCCGCAATGTTTCCAACCATTTTATTGTTATATTTTGCTCCAAAAGCATGTGCTGCATCTGCCATAACAATAATTCTTCCAATCGCTTTTTGAATATTATTCATAGGTTTAAAGATATTTTTTTCTTTTCAACAATTTCAAAAATACGATTATAATTGCAAGGAATTCCTGCAATATCTACTGGAATTATAACTTTAGTTTTATCAGTGATAGCTTTTTCTAAAGCATCATAATCCATTTCTAGATTATCTTCTTGAATATCTACTAATACTAACTTTGCACCAACATGGCAAACAACTGATGCAGAGGCTGTATATGTATATACTGGAACAATTACCTCATCTTCTTCATTAATTCCGAGTATACGTAATACAGTTTCAGCACATGCTGTATTTGAGTTAAGACAAACTGCTTTAGGTACTTCAATCCATTCTGATATCTTTCTCTCTAATTTTTTTGTTTTAGGTCCCGTAGTAATCCATCCTGAACGTAATGTATCAACAACTTCATTTATCTCACGTTCTGTAATATCGGGTGGTGAAAACGGGATATTCATTATATTTTTATCATGTGAATTAACCATATTTTCCCTCTTTTTTTATAATCTAAATAATAATTATATTATTTATTTAATTTATCTATTAAATTTTATAGAGTAACCATTAAAATTTATATTCATCTATTGAAACAATCGTTCCATCATTAATCATACTTTTAGCCTTAACCCTAACATTAGACTGAACAACACAGTTATTTCCAATAACTGACATTGTACCAATCAAAGCATTAGGTCTTATAACAGTATTACAATAAACTAGACAATCATCTGCTATAATTGCATCATGATTAATAGTTGTATTAGCAGATATTATACATCCATCACCTATAACACAATTAGTATCCAATATAACATTTGGAAATATAACTGTACCTATTCCAATGCTAGAATACTTAGAAACATATGCATATTGACTAATCAACGATATAAGGTTATATCCAATCTGTTGTGCTTGTTTTATATATTTTGTTCTAAGCTGATTATTTCCTAATGCTATGAATATATCTGAATAATCATTATGTAATGATCCCATATCTTTGATTGTACCAACAACAAAACAATCATTAATTGTTTTTCCAACATGTATATCATCAAGAAAAGCAATATTATCAAATAAATTCATATCTCTAGCTATATCTAAGCAACAACGTCCATGACCACCGAAACAACTATAAGAAGCTTACTCATACATTCACTGTCTCACTTTCATTTTGACTTACATGAACTTCTCTTCTGATTTTCTCTTCCTTCTTATAATGATATGTAGGTACTAGTTCTTGTACTAGTGCTCTCATATCATCTGTTTCCGCATATGCTGCTTTCTTTAGATCATCCAGTTTATCTAAAAATGTATCTTCATCAATATCTATTGGTTTACCTATATGTATGAGATGATTCGGTGTATCCTGCATTCCTTCTTCATCCATAAGTAATTCTTCATAAAGTTTTTCACCTGGGCGAAGTCCTGTATAAACGATTGGTATATCTACATTAGGTTCATAACCAGAGAGTTTTATAAGATTTCTTGCCATATCTGCTATTTTTACTGGTTCACCCATATCCAATATAAATATTTCTCCACCTTTAGCATATGCACCAGCTTGTAGTACAAGTGACACTGCTTCAGGAATCGTCATAAAGTATCTAATAATATCAGGATGGGTAACTGTAACTGGTCCACCTTCCTTAATCTGTTTTTTAAAAATTGGTATAACTGAACCATTAGATCCTAATACATTACCAAATCTAACTGCCACATAATCAGTTTCAGAGCGATTATTATAGGTTTGTATAATCATTTCACATAACCTTTTAGTTGCACCCATGATATTGGTAGGATTAACTGCTTTATCTGTTGATATAAGAATCATCTTATCTGTTCCATATCTATCTGCAGCTCTTACTACATTCAATGTACCAAAAACATTATTTTTTACTGCTTCGTTAGGACTGTCTTCCATTAATGGTACATGCTTATGTGCTGCTGCATGATAGACAATATCAGGTCGATATGTTTCAAATAGCTTATTTACTTTTGTTGTGTTTCTTACAGAAGCAATAAGTGTTTCCAGTTTTAAATTTGGATAATCATGTTTTAATTCTAGTTGAATATCATAAGCATTGTTTTCATAAATATCTACAATAATAAGTTGTTTTGGATTTTTGGAAGCAATCTGTCTACATAACTCACTCCCAATAGATCCTCCACCACCAGTAACCATAACCGTTTTTCCTGTAACATATTCCATGATTTCATCAAGATTCACTTGAATCTGTTCTCTGCCAAGTAAATCCTTGATTTCAACTTCCTTGAAATCAGATAGATGAATCTCACCATTAACCATCTGATAGATACCAGGAAGCTTCTTTATCTTACATTTTGTTTCTTTGCAGATATTCAATATTTCGGCTATCTCTTTTCTATCCACTGATGGCATAGCAACTAATATTTCATCAATATTATATTTTCTTGCTGTTTCTATAATTTTATCCCTACCACCAACAATATTAACATCATGAATATTCCTGTGATGTTTAGATACTTCATCATCAATAAAACAAACAACTTCTTTATTCACATGATCAGATGTTAATATTTCTCGGTAAACTTTTTCACCTGCTTCACCTGCACCAATAATCATAACTCTATCTAATCTATCCTTACTTTTTCTTTCGTTTCTCATCATTCTTAAAAATCGATAACTAAAACGACTACCACCAACAAACATAGTGATTAAAAGAAAATAGATAAAATAACAAGTCCTTGGAAGATTATTACCTGATAACTCACAAACTACTACATTTACAATACTACATAAAATAGTTGCTACAATAATATTCTTAAGCTCTACAACAGAAGCAAACTGCCAAAGACTATGATAGAGCTTATTTATTCCAAATATGAAAATATTTAGAATAACAATAATAGCAATCACATTTATCATATGATTAATATATATAGAAGCATTCCAACTATTAAATCTAAGATATAATGAACCAAATGATGCTAATATGATACTGACACAATCAAACACCATTAATAACATTTGCCTAAATGTCAGCTGCTTATCTTTGCTCAATACTTCTTTCCCTCCCTCTTTCAAAAAAAAAAGAACATAGTTTTCCTATCCAATTAACATGGTTAATTGGATAAAGAAATTATGTTCAAGAAATTTCTACATGTGGACTCCATCATGTATACCAGACTTTACATTTTATTTAGTTCTGCGAATCAAATATGTAAAAAAATAAAAAATATAAATTAATTGTTCTTTATTAGTTCTGCGAAACTGATTTGCAAAAATAAATAAGACATTTCTGTCTAAAATCGGTAATTTTCTCGACAAAAATCAACTTGTCCGAGAATACAGGAGCTCCTGACAACTTATTTCTTAATTTTATTAATTTGTAGTTTTTTGATTTCTCTTGTGGGATGAACATAGATATTTAAAGTAATAGAAGTATCAGAATGACCTAAAACTTCACTTAATATCTTTGGATCAACTTCACTAGCAACACATTTAGTAGCAAATGTATGACGTAAAGCATGGAAATTATGATTAGATATTTGTAAAATATGACAAATTCTTTTAAATCTTCTTTCCACTGTTCTTGGTTCTGCTGGTTTTTCACTATCATTAGTAATGATATATTGTGATGGTTGACCATCACAAAATTCTTTGTAGGCTTTTAGATATTCTATGACGAAGTCTGTTAAAGGGACTTCTCTTTTAGATGATTTGGTTTTAGGATTTAATACAGTTAATTGTGTTTTAGGACCTTCATCATTATAGAGCTTTATTCTTTCAACTGTTCTTCTAACATATAGAATACCTTCATCTAAATCAATATCATTCCATGTAAGTCCACATATTTCTCCTAATCTTAATCCAGTATACAAACTTAAGTATATGGGTAATGATTTATGATTAAGATGTGTTTCACAATAATCTGATAATATAGTGGTTTCTGCTTTAGTAAAGATAATGACTTCTGTGTCACTATGAGGTATTGATATATGTGAAAGATCAATATGTTTAGTGTCATATTTATATTCAGCATATTCTAATATACCTTTTAAGACGGTTCTAATAGTATTAAGTGTACTATTAGATAGTTTATCTTTATGCATAAGCTGATCAAATAGGTCACAGAAGTCATTATCAGTCCATTTGTTTATATCTTTATTGATAAATAGTTTATTTAGATGATAATTAACAACAGTTGCATACTTATCATAAGTTGATGGTTTAATAGATATTTTTCTATATTTTAACCATTCTTGTGATGCTATAGAAAACATTGACTCAACGTGAATCATGAACTTTTCCTCCTTTCCATAAATATAAATTCATTAAAACACTTATGAATCCATTAATATGCACAAATGAAAAATTCATTTTTTTATAAAATGAACTTTTCTCTTTTCAAGACTAAAAAAGTATGGTATTATATGTGTCGGTAATTCCTGTAGTCTGCGACGGATTTTACGTTTTTTTGAAATGATTTTTGTTAATTTTGGTATATATTAACCTGCAAAGGTTCTTATATACCTTTTATTATTTCATTAAATAATGTATATCTTTCTTCATCATATTCCTTAAACAAATCAAAAAACCTATATACCAACAATATATCCTGTCCCATTAAACCCTGCCAATACATATCAATACATATATTAATCATCTCATCCTCATAATTACTCAATAATGCATACTCATTAATATCAAATAAAAAGACCAATTTCTTTATGACATTATCTCTAGGTATCTTTCTATTATTCTCATATTGAGCTATTCTAACACCTGCACTACTTTCATTAAAACCTAATAACACACCTAATTGTGTTTGAGTTAATTCTTTTCTTTTTCTTAGTATCTTAATACGTTCTCCTATTTTTCTCATTTAATTTACCTCCAGCATATATATTATCATATCCCTATTAGCAAATCATTGAACTATAAATTCAAATGTTGGGCTTGCTGTTATATTATGCTCAAATATATAAGATATATACTTTAAAAGAATAATTAAAAACACCTGTTCATTTTGAACAGGTGTATGTAGTATTATTGATATTATAAGGGTAATCAAATTTTGTTCGGGTCCCGATAAGTAATGCAATTTTGTTCGGGTAAA
>JAJQGQ010000001.1 GCA_021200395.1 Erysipelotrichaceae bacterium | reverse complement strand
ATTATGATATTTCCAACGTTTATTTATCAATTAGCTTATATGTCATATGAATTTGTAACTATATGGATTGGCATATTTATATTTAGAATAATATTAATAATAAAGGAAGGATGATTTTAATGAAAAAAAAGTTAGTATTGTGGTTGTTGTTTTGATTGTAGCATTGTTTGGAGGTTATCGTTTAACGCATCAATCAGATAGGAATGTATTTGTTGATAAAGTTTATGAAGAAGATGATTATGTCGTACTGGTGTTGAATACAACTTCTAGTGGATTAAATTTTGATTCATATCAGTTAAAAGAAGTATCAGAAGGTGCATATACTTTAGAAGTGAATACGGTTTTAGCGGAATTAGGTGGTAAAAGTTGGCCACAAGCTATTGTTGTAGAAGAAACACAAAGTATTACATTAACAGATGGCAGAATTCTTTATGAAAAATAAAAAGGACTACTAAGTAGCCCTAATCAAATGTCACATATTCATTTTCAAGTGGAGGAACGACATTTAGTTCGTCCACTTTTAATATACAAAAATCACCATTAATTTCAGGATCATAATCTAAGTAAATTTTACCTTTAACTTTAATCCATTCATTAGGCACAAGCTTTTCACCTAAAGGATGTTCACAAACCATACCTACTAAAGAAGTATCCTGTTCACAACAAACCATAGCCATACGTCCCATTACAAAACAATTATCCAATTGTTTATCTAGACCAATAAACTTACCTTTAAGGGTAACAGTTTTACCTTCATATCTTTCAGGATGATCCATTGTATCCATACAGAATAAACCAAAATCATGATCTAAAATATCTAATTCATCAGCATTAATATCAAATGGTAATTCATCATCACCTAAGGTATTAATAGAACCATCTTCCATTTCATAAATAATCTGACATTGAGAATTAATAGCTTTGATATTATTACGCAAGAAAGATTTCTTTGTATTTTCACTAATACGATTAAATATCAATAAATCTGTATGTAAAACATGTTGATATAACAATGAACGCATATTTTGAATATAAAGGTTAAATGTTTGTGCATTAATGGTTGTCAGTACTTGTACAACTTCCCAATTAGCTGGGAACTTCTGTGTAAGGAAATCATCTACATTATACATACCATTATATTCTACTAATACTTGGGTTGGCTGATATTTATCATCTATAGACTCTAAATATTCAGTTGTCATTTCTAATGGATTATCAACATAAACCAAATCACATTCCATTTGTTCAAAAGCTTCTTGCTTAAACTCAACTTCTCCTTGTTCACTTACAAGTAACACAGTCTTTTCATTTTCACAAAAATCAGTACCTAATACTGTATCAGCAATAAAAGAAGACTTACCACTATCTAAAAATCCTGTAAAAACATATACACGTGTAACCATTATTGAACTCCAAATAATTCTTTAACTTTATCTTCTAATAAGTCTTTACCAATAACACAAAGTCTACCAGTATAATCAGCAGGACCAACTCTAACTTCATATTCACCAGGAACTAAGTCGAAATGCAACCATTTTTTATCAGGTGTAGGTAAAATACCTTTAGATCTTAATATTTCACCATATTCATTAGAATTAGCTAAAGTATTTAAGATTTCTTTTAATTGCTCTTCTGTATATGTATTGATTGTTTCGATACCTAAACTCGTGAAGATTTCATCTGCGTCATGATGATGGTGATGATGTCCACAACCACATTCGTGATCATGATCGTGATGATGATGTTCGTGATCATGGTGATGGTGGTGGTGATGTTCATGTTCACTTTCAGCTTGTTCTTTTAATAAGATTTCTTTTAATGAATCTTTATTTTCAATAGCTTCTAAGATTGTATCACCTGTTAGTTCATCCCAAGGAGTTGTAATAATATTAGCTGTTGTATTAAGTTCTTTGACAATGTTAATAGCATCTTGAAGCTTTTCATTATCAACATCTTGTGTTCTACTTAAGATAACAGAAGATGCATAAGCAATTTGGTTATTAAAGAATTCACCAAAATTCTTATGATAAACTCGGCATTTCTTAGCATCAATAATTGTTACAAAACTATTCAATACCAATTCATCATCATTCACATCTTCAACAGCTTTAATAACATCTGATAACTTTCCAACACCTGAAGGTTCAATCATAATACGATCAGGATGATATTCTGATACAACTTTCTTCAATGCTTCGGCAAAATCACCAACCAATGAACAACATATACAACCTGAATTCATTTCCGTAATTTCAATACCAGCATCTTGTAGAAATGCGCCATCAATACCAATTTCTCCAAATTCATTTTCAATAAGGACAACTTGTTCTTGCCCTAAACTTTCTTTAATTAACTTTTTAATAAGTGTTGTTTTTCCAGCTCCTAAGAAGCCAGATATAATATCAACTTTACTCATAAGTATCTACCTTCTTTCATTTATTCTTATGTATTATAACATTCTTATTTTGATTTTCAAGAAATATACCTTAATATCAATATAAATATTATCGACAAAAAGTACATTGACATAACCATTATTTCATAATATACTTAGCTTACTAAATGTTAGCAAGCTAACAATAGTGGCGTCTATATGATATAGTGGGGAATTGATACTAAATATAATCATATAGGAAGTGTTTTTATGAAGAAAGTTGGTATTATTGGTGGTATGGGATCATTGGCATCAGCTCATTTATATGAATTAATTGTTAAAATGACAGATGCTAAAAATGATCAAGAGCAATTAGAGTTAGTTATTCATAATTATCCTGCCATATATGACAGGACAGATTATATTTTAGGTAAGAGTTTTGATAATCCTATTTATCAGTTATTGGTTTCAGGTAATCATTTGGTGCAACAAGGATGCAATATTATAGGGATTCCTTGTGTAACAGCTCATTATTTTTATGACTTGTTAAAGATTCATTTGGATGTTGATATTATCAATGTGATAGATGAAACAGTTCAATATTTAAAAAGAAAACATATTTCTAAAGTGGGATTAATGGCTACAGATGGAACAATTCAAACAGAAATATTTCAAAAAGAATTAGAAAGGAATGATATTGATCTAGTTGTTCCAGATGAACATAATCAAAGAAATGTTATGCATGTGATTTATGATGATGTGAAGAGTGGAAATGATATTACAATATCAGCATTTAATGAAGCATCGACATATCTACAAAATAAGAATGCACAAGCAATTATATTGGGGTGTACTGATTTATCCATTGTGAAAAAAGAGTTGAATTTAGATTCATATTATGTTGATTGTTTAGAAATATTAAGTTATGCTATCTTAAAAAGATGTCATAAAGATATTAATTCTAACTATGCATATTTAAATTAGTGTTAAAGGGGAGAGAAAATATGGAACCATTAAATTATATGTTGTTTAAGACACATCATGCGATACGTCATAAGAATAAGGAACAAATGGAAGCCTTTCATTTATCACCAGGACAACCTAAAGTTTTAAGATATCTCAATAATCATCCTAATTGCAAATTAAAAGACATTGCATTAAACTGTGATATTGAAAATGCGACTGCTAGTAAAATGGTGAATGCTTTAGAAGAAAAGAAGATGCTGAAACGTTCTATTGATCCATGTAATAAAAGAGCATATCAGTTGAATATTACAGAATTAGGATTACAATCATTAGAAAAATGGAATAAGCATTGTTTGGAAATTGAAGAGATTGCTTTAGATGGATTTGATGATGGGGAAAAAGATAAATTAAGAGATTATTTATCACGTATTTATACAAATCTAACAGGGAAAGAGATAGATTAGGGGGATTTTATGCTTAAGAGGTTATTACCATATGCTTTGAAATATAAGAAATATTTTATTTTAGCGATTGTATGTATTTTAACAGAAACAGTATTTGAGATGATTATTCCTTTTTTGATGGCTGATATGATTGATGTCGGTATTGCGACTGGTAATCAAACATATATGATAAGACAAGGAGTTATCATGATGTTATGTGCTGTTATTGCATTTATTTTAGGTCGATTGTATGCAAGATTTACAGCTATAGCAGGACAAGGCTTTGGGGCTGAACTTAGAAGAGATGAATTTGCGAGAGTGCAGAATTTTTCTTTTAAGAATATGGATCATTTTCAGACATCTTCGCTTATTACGAGATTGACGAGTGATGTAACGATTATTCAAAATGCCATATGTAATGGTATGCGTCCTTTTATAAGGGCACCTTTTATGTTTTTGATGTGTTTGATTTTTTCGTTAATGATTAATGTAAGATTGTCTTTGATATTTATTATTGTTTCACCAATATTAGCCATTGGTTTATTTCTCATTGTATCCCATGTAGGTCCATTATATAGGCTTATGCAATCAAGCATTGATGAAGTCAATACAGTTGTACAGGAAAATCTTAATGCTATAAGAGTTGTGAAATCATATGTTAAAGAAGGATATGAAGAAG
Source organism: Erysipelotrichaceae bacterium (assembly GCA_021200395.1). GTDB lineage: Bacteria > Bacillota_I > Bacilli_A > Erysipelotrichales > Coprobacillaceae > JAJQDJ01. Next base: position 2,980 of record JAJQGQ010000001.1, on the reverse strand, counting down.
AAAAGTTTGAAAAAATTAATGATGAATTAAGACAACATAGTACTGATGCTTTTTCAACACAAGTACTTAATACACCTTTATTTCAATATTGCATGTATACAACGATTGTATGCATTTTGTATTTTGGTGGGCAAATGATTTTTAATGGAGAGATGCAAGTAGGAGAATTAACAGGATTTTTAAGCTATGTTTTGCAAATATTGAATTCTTTTATGTTGTTGTCTAATGTCTTTTTAATGGTCACAAGATCTATCGCAAGCTGCGAAAGAATATGTGAAGTTTTAGATGAGACTTCTGATATTCTTGATACAAAATCTCCACTTGTGATGATTCAATGGAATATTACATTTGATCATGTTTACTTTAAATATAAAGATAGTGCTCAAAATTATGTTTTAAGCGATATTACTTTAGATATTCCTAGTGGTTCTACAATTGGTATACTTGGTGGAACTGGTAGTGCTAAATCTAGTTTAGTACAACTAATTCCTAGATTATATGATGTGACAGAAGGAGCTATAACAATCGATGGACATAATGTGAAGGATTATCCATTAACTTATTTAAGAGATAATATTAGTATGGTATTACAAAAAAATACTTTATTTAGTGGAACAATTAAAGATAATTTATTATGGGGCAATAAGAATGCAAGTGATGAAGATATTAAATGGGCATGCCATGTATCTTGTGTGGATGAGTTCATTGATAGTTTTCCTCATAAATATGATACAGATTTAGGACAAGGTGGTGTGAATGTTTCTGGTGGTCAAAAACAGAGATTATGTATTGCGAGAGCCTTGCTTAAGCATCCTAAAGTTTTAATATTGGATGATTCGACAAGTGCAGTTGATACTGCTACTGAAGCAAATATTAGAGAAGGATTGGATAGTTTAAAAGAAACGACAAAGATTATTATTGCTCAACGTGTTTCATCAGTACTTCATGCTGATAAGATAGTGATATTAGATGATGGACATATCGATGAAGTTGGTACACACGAAGAGTTATTAGAACATAATAAGATTTATCAGGATATTTATTACACTCAATTGAAAGGAGCAGGATTATAATGGCTAAGAAAGCGAAGTCTCAAAATATGAGCCAAACTTTACTATCTTTTAGAAAATATATTGACCATCATAAATATGCTCTTACATCAATTGCACTATTGGTTATTTTAAGTACATGTATTAGTCTATGGGGTACTTATTCTATTAAAACAGTGGTGAATGATTATGTTTTAAATGGTAATATAGAAGGCTTAATGCAATTTGTTATGTTGATGGCTGTTATTTATTTCATCGGTGCTACGGCAACTGGTATTTATAAACAACTGATGAGCCGTACTGCCCAAAAGATTGTCAAAGAAATGCGTCAAGATTTGTTCAATAAGATGCAAACACTACCTATAAGTTATTTTGACACACATACTCATGGTGAAATCATGACACACTTCACCAATGATTTAGATACTATTCAAGATGCTTTGAATAATTCATTTGATGTTGTTATTCAAAGTGCCATTACGATTGTTGGTACAATTATACTTATTTTCGTTTTAAGCTGGCAATTATCTATTATTGTATTATTAAGTATGATTTTAATGTATTTTGTCATTCAATATTTATCTAAAAGATCAAAAAAATATTTTAAAATCCAACAAGATGCGATGGGACAATTGAATGGCTTTGTAGAAGAAATGGTATCAGGATTAAAAGTTGTTAAGGTATTCAATCATGAAGATGAAAATATGATAGCGTTTGATCAATATAATGATGCTTTAAGACAAGCTGGAACAGAAGCTGTTGCCGCTAGTGCCAATACCATTCCTGCCGTTGTTAGTATTTCTTATTTTGCTTATGCGATCGTCACAATTGTTGGAGGTATTATGGCCTTAAATGGAGCAATCGCTTTAGGCAATTTATCATCATATTTAGTGTTTGTTAGACAAACTGCCTTACCTATTAATCAATTTACTCAACAATTAAACTTTTTACTTTCTGCTTTAGCAGGTGCAGAAAGAATCTTTGATATGATGGGAGAAGATGCTGAAATAGATGAAGGAAATGTTACTCTTACGAAAGTAAAAGTGTTAGCTGATGGAACACTTCAAGAAAGTGAAGAATACACAGGTCAATGGGCATGGCGTCATCCTAGAAATGATGGTTCGGTTGAATTGATACGCCTTAAAGGTGATGTAAGATTTCATGATGTAGTATTTGGATATGAAGAAAATGTGCCAATTTTAAAAGGTATTAACTTGTTTGCTAAACCTGGTCAAAAGATTGCTTTTGTAGGAAGTACAGGGGCAGGTAAAACAACAATTACCAATCTTATTAATCGTTTTTATGATATTGAAAGTGGTTCTATTACTTATGATGGCATTGATATCAAACTTATCAAAAAAGATGATCTTAGAAAATCTATATCAATCGTATTACAAGATACGCATCTATTTACAGGAACTATCGCTGATAATATTCGTTATGGTAAATTAGATGCTTCCATGGATGAAGTCATAGAAGCCGCAAAACTCGCTAATGCTCATAGTTTTATCGAACGTTTGCCTAATGGTTATGATACAATGCTTTCTAGTGATGGATCTAATTTATCTCAAGGGCAACGTCAATTATTAGCGATTGCTAGAGCTGCAATTGCTAATCCACCAGTTTTAATACTAGATGAAGCTACAAGTTCCATTGATACGAGAACTGAAAAACTTATTGAACAAGGTATGGATAGACTTATGGAAAATCGTACAGTATTTGTGATAGCTCATCGTTTGTCAACAGTTAGAAACAGTAATGCAATCATGGTATTGGATCATGGTCAAATTATTGAAAGAGGTAGCCACGATGAACTTATTGATTTAAAACAGCGTTATTATCAATTATATACAGGTCAATTTGAATTAGAATAAAACTATTTTAAAAAAATAAATATCATTTTTTGTCTAATCATGGTATATTTATTAATA
>JAJQGQ010000101.1 GCA_021200395.1 Erysipelotrichaceae bacterium | reverse complement strand
TAATATGATACTAACCAAAGAAGAACATCCAGATTTATCTCAAATATTTAGAAATATAAAACAAGAAGAGATGAAACATATGGAATTATTAGCAGACTTATGTTATCAACTAGGTATTGATCCAAGACTTTGGGAAATACAAAATGATTTGTTGCAATACTGGTCACCTGGTTATAATATTTATCCGAGAACATTGCATAAAATGATAGAAAATATGATTAACAATGAAACTAAATTAATTGATATTATGCAATCTCAAATATCAATGTTTGATGAACCCATAATTATTGATATATTTCATCAAATAATTACAGAAGACAAAAAACATGTGGATATATTAAAAACTCGTCTATGACGAGTCTTTTTTATTCCATCGGTTCACTAAAGAAATTTCCTGTAACACTTTCGGATCTCACAACATTAATAAACACATGAGGATCAAGCTGTTTCACCAGATGCGTTACATCTTTCACTTCATCAGCACCTATAACTGTATATAACATATATTTGTTTTCTTTTAAATAACAACCTTGACCATCGACTTTTGTTACACCATGATGTGTATAAGCCATTAACTCATTTTCAATATTTGAAGCATCATCAGTAATAATAAACAATGTCACTTTTTGATCTTTTTGATGGAATCTTTCAATCATTTGCGTTGAACAAAATTGAAAAATAATAGAATACATAGCAGCCTCAAATCCAAATAAGAAACCAGCCGTTAATAAAATACATACATTAATACCAAATACAATACTCCAAGATGACTTTTTAAATTTATTGGATAAATAAACAGCAATAAAATCTGTACCTCCACTAGAAGCATGTCCATGTAATGCAATCGTAATAGCTGTACCATTTAAAATACCACCAAAAACAGATACCAATAAAGGATCATATGTAATAGGCGTAACTGGTACCAAATCAACTAAAAATGAATTAAGCACAATCATCAATACAGAATAACTTGTAAATTTCCTACCAATCATTTTAAATCCAATAAATGCCGGAATAGCATTCAAGGTAATATTAATCACTGAATAAGGTAATGATAAATTAAAAAATTGTAAAGCAATTCTTTGTAATAATAAAGATAAACCTGTAAAACCACCTGGAATTAAATCAGCTGCTCTTACAAATGATTTTATATTCATAGACATGATTAACGATGCAATACATACACAAACTATAGATGTTAAATCTTTTTGCCATGTTTTTTCTTTAATACTTTTAGCGTAAACCATAATATCCTCCTAAAACACGGGATATTATACTATTGTATTAAAATAAAAACAATATTTATTTTTTTCTTTTTAAAAAGTATAATTGGGTCATATTATTATTGTATACAATTTCAATTTTTATGATTTTTTTGAATATTTTCATTGTATAAACATTAAAACAATAGGTATAACCTATTGTTTTAATTGTCCTATTTTTAATAATTGAAGCAATTCAAGATTTTGTTTGGCAGTTCCTGTATAGTCATTTATTCCATTAAGTTGTGCTAATTTTTTTCTAGATTCAAATGTGGTATCATAACCTATTTGTTTCAATGCTTCTACCAAAGAATCACCTTTATATGTTGAATTTGATAAATAATCATTACTAATAATACTTTCATTATTGATCCAACCTAATCCCTCTCCTATTAAATATGGATTTCTTGCATTTGGTTCAATCTTTGTTATAGTGCCATGATTCATATAGGGAATTAAGGGAACTGTACTATCAGATGAAATAAACACATGATTAAAAGTTACATGATCCCCTACCTTATAGATTGTTGAAGCCTGATGATCAATTATTTTAGAAAAATCAACATAACATATATCTCTATCAACTGGTGCATTAATACCTTCTACAAATCCATTATCGGTATATTGCCACATTTGATATCCTTGAGTACCTAATTCATCGGCATAACGAGCCACCCATTTGGTGTATTTTGAAAACAATGCTCCTGTTAATTTAGAAGTCCACCAGTAATAAGATGCATAAAATCCTGAATAATAATTATTCTTTTCCATTTCATCTACCCATGCACGACAATTTCTTTCAATCTGTTCATTTGTTAATCTGCCAATACGAGGATCTTCTAAATCTAAATAAACAGGATAATCTAACTGATAACCAGCTACTAACCTTAATATATGCCTTGCTTCTGATAATGCTGATTTTTCATCCGTTGCATAAGAATAAAGATAAACCCCAAAAGGAATATTTAATCTTGTACATTCATCTGCATTTCTTTTAAAAGTAGGATCATCCTGAGCTAATATATCTTGTCCATAACCACATCTTAAAATAGCATAATCAATATGATTCTTCACTTTTTCCCAATCTATATCTCCTTGATATTGTGAAACATCAATACCATCAAACATTTCATCACCTCCTTGTTTTAATCTATGTGTAGAATTTCTCTTTGACTATGCAAATGACACTATTTATAATAAGTTTGAGGTGATTTTTTTGAAAATATTCTTATGTGAACCTATTGATAAAAATGCTTATCAAATAATAAATAATGAAAATACCATTATCAATAATTTTAAAGACATTGGACAATGTGAAATTGTTATTAGTCGTAATTTAAAAATTGATCGAACATTTATTGATCGATGTTCTGATTTAAAATTAATTATTATACATGGTAGTGGTTATGATGATGTCGATATTCATTATTGTCAATCCAAAAATATTCATTTAGCCAATACACCATCCCTTAATTCTTTAGGTGTTAGCGAATTAATTATTTCTATGATGTTATCTTTATCTAGAAATACTTATCAATTACAAAAAGATTATACATCCAATAAAATTCATGAAGTGGCTCCTATGACTGGTCATGAGATATCATATAAAACTTTTGGTATGATTGGTGTAGGAAATATTGCCTTAAAAACTTCTAAAATATTACAAGATGGTTTTCATATGAAAGCCATTGGCTATTCCCGTTCACTTACTTTAGAAAAAGCTCAATTATTAAATATTGGTTATTGTCAAACAATTGAAGAAGTATTTAAAAAAGCTGACTATATTTCTATTGGTTTATCTTTAAATAATGATACTTATCATTTAATAGATAAACACTATTTATCATTAATGAAACCATCCTCTTATTTAATTAATACATCTAGAGGAGCTATTATTAATGAAGAAGATTTATACAATGTTTTAGTCAATCATAAAATTGCAGGAGCTGGTATTGATGTATTAGAAAACGAACCTGTTCCATATAATCATCGATTACTACAATTAGATAATGTTTTATATACACCTCATATTGGAGGCTCAACTGAAGAATCATTATCTCGTATTGGTCAAATGATTATTGAAATTATTTCTGCTTACAAGAACAATATGATTGAAGATTATCTCATTTTTTGATTTTATATTTATTTATGATATAATGACATCTGAGGTGATGTAATTGAAAAAAATACTTATTACTATTTTATCAATTTGCTCTATTTTAGCTTTAACTATTTCGTCCTCTAATATTAAAGCTACTGATTTTGAAGAAAATGAATCTAAGTATATTAAATTATGTTCATCTAATATATCTAGTTTCAATAAAGATATATGCCAGGAATTCAATGAATATTTGAGTGAAAAAAATGAGAATTATGAAGAACTCATAAGTGACTTAGAAAAACAAATTGATGAAACAAATGACAACCTCGAAGAAGTTCAAGCCTCAATTTCTACGTTAGATGAAGAAATTGAAGAAAAAAATGAAGAAATTAGTTATTTAGAAGAATCTATTAATGTTTTACAGGAAAGTATTGATGAAAAAGAAGATAAATTAAAAAATCGTCTTTATCTTATGCAATCTACTTATAATTCTAACTGGATTATTGATTTTTTATGGGGATCTGAAGATTTCACAACATTTTTTTCACGACTTTCTGGAGTTAATGAAATTACCTCATATGAAAATGAGCTGATTCAACAACTTGTATCAGAAAGAAAAAAATTTGATGTACAAAAAGAATCTTTAGAGAATGCCAAATCAACATTGGAAGCACAGCAAGAAACTTTAAAAGAACTACAGGATACATATGTTGAATTAAAAGCTCAACAAGAACAACAACTAGCTGAAAGTAAAGATGCAGTTCAAGAATATTCAGATGCTCAAGCAAAAGTCGATGCTGCATTAGATGCATTAATAAGTTATGCTCCTAGCAGTGGTGGTTCATATGTTGCTGGAAGTTCTGAAGTAGGCAACGCCATTGCCCAAGCTGCTTTATCAAAATTAGGATGTCGTTATTGGTGGGGCCAATCTGGTCCTAATTACTTTGATTGTTCAGGCTTGGTTTATTGGGCTCATAATGCTGCAGGTATTAATATTGGTCGAACATCTGCTTCTGGTTACGCGAATAGTGGTACACCTATTAGTCGAAATCAACTGCAGACTGGAGATGTTATTACCTTTAGTTATGGTAGTGGCGTAGAACATATCGGTATTTATATTGGTGGCAATAGTTTTGTCCATGCTTCAGGTAGTGGTTCTGGAACAACTGGTCAATATGCTGATCAATGTGTTAAAACTGCTTCGCTTTCTGGTTATTGGCAAAATCACGTTTACAATTATCGCAGACTTTATTAAGGATTTGGTTTTTCCAAATCCTTTTTGTTTCACGTGAAACAAAAAAGCATAAAATTATGCTTTCTTATGATATTCATTATATATAACATTTTTAGAAACATTTCTTATTTTTGCGACTTCTTTTATAGCATCCTTTGTTGTCATACCTTTTTCTATATATTCATCAACATGTTCCTTAATACTTTGCTCAAAAACATGAACATTAACATCTTCATGATTCCCTTCAACAACAATGACCATTTCACCTTTCATATCATCAACAATTTCAATAATTTCCTCAATTGTTCCTCTGTTGATTTCTTCATGTTTCTTTGTTAGTTCACGGCACAAAGCAATACGTCTATTACCCATAATTTCTAACATAAGAGATAAGGTTTTTTTAATACGATGCGGAGATTCATAAAACACAATAGTTTCCTTATAATTTTTCAAAGATTCTAACTCTTTCTTTTTCTTTTTATCAGTATGATCTAAAAATCCATAAAAAAGAAATGGTTGTGGGGCAATACCTGAAACCACTAAAGCATCCAAACAAGCATTACACCCAGAAATTGGCACAACATTAAAGCCTTCTTCAATAGTTTTCACAACAAGTTCATAACCCGGATCACTAATAGCAGGATAACCTGCATCACTTACCAAAGCAACATTATTTCCCTCTTCTAACAAATGAACAATTCTAGGAATAGAACTCATTAAATTATGTTCATGATGAGAAATCAATTTAGTATGAATGTCAAAATGATTTAAAATTTTAACCGTATTTCTTGTATCCTCAGCAGCTATGTATGAAACACTCTTTAAAGTATCAATAGCTCTATAAGTTATTTCATTCATATTGCCTATAGGTGTAGCAACAAGAAATAAAGTAGGTAATTCATTTTCAAAACTCTTTTGTCTAATCATCTATCTTCTCTCCAAACATTTTTCTGACTTCTTTTGTATATTGTCCGTTATCTTCATGTGCATATAATGGTGTTTCTATTTTTAATCCATGATTACCTTTATACATACCTTCGATTAAAAATATATGTGAATCTTTTCCAAATTTAGGATAAACAAAACGAATACGTTTAGGTTCTATATCATATTTTTGCATCAAATTAATAATTTCAATCATACGATCAGGTCGATGTACCATTGATAATCTTCCTTTATTTTCTAATATCATCGATGCACAAGCAATAATTTCTTCTAAATTAATCATAATTTCATGTCTAGCTATTTGTAATGATTCATTATCATTAATATGACTTTTTTCACCTACTTTAAAAAAAGGTGGATTACAAACAACAAGCTTAACTTTATGATTATTTTTACAGTAATCTTTAATATCATCATGAACAATATGAATTTGATTTTCTAAATGATTCATTTCAACATTTCTAATGGCTAAATTAACAGCTTCTTTTTGTATTTCGATACCTGTAATTTTTTTATCAGTTCTTTGACTTAACAATAAAGGAATAGCTGCATTATTGGTACCGAAATCGATAATTTCATCAACATCTTTATTAATTGTACAAAAATTAGCTAATAAAACAGTATCCAAAGAAAAGTTGAACATATCTTTCCTTTGGATAATTTTCATATTTTCATATGCTAATAAATAATTAATGACTTCTTCTTTCATTTTTATGATGAGGCTCCTTATTGTTAGGGACTTTTCTTATATCTTTTAATGGGACAAATGAAACATTACCATCACATTCAATTATAACAAGATCACTAATAATATTTAATCCAGTCACCTTAGCCATTTTATCTTCATACTTAACTTTTGAGCCAATTTTTGGAAATTTCTTCTTTTGTTGAGTATAATTTTCATCTTCATATTTTAAACAACATAACAATCTTCCACAAGCTCCAGATATTTTTTCGATATTTATAGCAAGCATTTGATTCTTAGCCATATTAATAGAAATACCATCAAATTCACCTAAAAAAGATGAACAACATAAAGGTAATCCACAAGATCCCAAGCCTCCAATAATACGAGATTTATCTCTTGGACCTATTTGACGTAATTCAATACGACATTTAAAGACACTAGCTAATTCCTTTAATAATTCTCTAAAATCAACACGTGCATCAGATGTATATGTAAAAATAACTTTAGAGGCATCTAATGTATATTCACAATTAACTAAATGCATGTCTAAATCAAATTCTTTAACTATATCTTTACAAATTTCAAATGATTTTTCAGCTTTGGCTTGATTAAACAAATACAATTCTCTATCTGCACGATTTGCAACTCTGATTATTTTTTTAAGTTCTGTATCCAGATTAAATTCTGATAAATCTTTAAGATCAGTAACAACTTCACCTAATTCCAAACCTCTAATCGTTTCAACAACAACTTTATCACCTTTTGATAAATCAAATCTAGACGAAAAGTAATAAGATTTACCAGTATGATTAAAACGTACAAGAGCTAACTTTTCTTCCATAAATTCTCCTTTCTCAAATGTTAATCATCATACTATCCATTAATAACATAACATTTGCATTTGTACTTAATAAAAATTCTGTATCTAATATAAGATCAATCTTTTTTAATATATTATCCTCATTATCCTGTATTTTTTCATATAATGGTCTATATGATTCATAGGTAAGAGGAAGAAAATGTTTCACGTGAAACAAATCTCTTAGTGATAATACTAACATATTTAAAAATAATTGAATAGTATTTTTATCTTTATAATTTTTTAACAAATGAGTTTCAACATTGATTATAAGATTATCTCTATGAAAATAAAGATCTTCTATAAAATGATAAACTTCATTTTTTAAAGAATTGAATAAATCTGATTTTATACAATTTTGACATTCTTCATATGAATCAAATA
>JAJQGQ010000206.1 GCA_021200395.1 Erysipelotrichaceae bacterium | reverse complement strand
CCATCTAATTTGATAATTAAAATCTTTGCAACCCCAAATTATTTTGAATTACCCTTACTATAATTCTTGATAACCGTATGAATTAACAACAGCATCAAGTTTCTTACCTGCATGACAATCATCACAATCATTTGGATCTGATAATTTAAAATCAGGTAAATCATTTTTATTGAAAACTCCATAAACTGGATAACCATCAACTTCATCAATATTACTAAAGATAACTGATAAACCAGTAATATGACCTCCATAAGCTAAGATAGTACCAATAGCTTTGGAAATGGTTCTACCACCCATAGCAGTAGCTAAAACAACAAGCACATTTTTACCATGAATCATCTTTTTAATATTTTCACGAACAACCATTTGTCCTGTATTATCAAATTCAGGTGTGATAACATAGAAAGTTTCATGTTTATTAGATGTTTTTACACCCATTTTAATCAATTCTTCAGCAAGTAGTGCACCAATCATTTCACAACCATCCATACATATGATAGTATCAACTGGTTTAGTAACAGTTCCCATATTCATCATAGATTCATAACCTTGTAACAAATGAGATGAAGAACTAATATTTACTCTATGAACATATTTATCAGCCATTGCTTCTGCAACCATTTTAGCTTCAGTATAACGCATTTTTAGAGTTGCCATGTCAATATAATAATTGACATGGAAACGATCGCTTGAAAAATGCCCTGGAGTTACTTTTAAAACAAGTTCATTATTATAACTTGAATGAATCAATTTTTTATCTTGCATTAAGCATTACCTCCGATATTAACAAGTAATTTGGATACCTGTTTCGTATTTCTTATCATCTACAACAACTCTAACGTCATAAGTTCCCTTTAAGCCATATTTGTTAACTGAACAAGTAATATTTCTAGCATCTTTTTCAATAAATGTACCACAGCATAATGCAGCAAATTTAGTTTTAGCAGTAGAAATATAATAACCATGTTGTTCTTCACCTTGTTCAAGCATTAACATAACTAATTGTCCAGATTCAAATGTTGCTTTGAATGTAAATCTATCAGGTTCTTCGTTAATTGAACCTTCATAAACATATGGTAATTCTTCACCACAAGGTTCAGCAGGAATAATCGTATCAAATTCTTTTGTAACACCCATATGTCCAGTGCTAATACCATCACCTAATGGTAAGTTTTCACCATCATGATATAATTTTAATTTTTCAGCACGATAGAAGTTTCCTTTAACTTCCAATTCAAGCATTACTTCATCATCTAATACTTCAACAGTGATTGAACGAGTTCTTACCATTGGATCATCTTGCATCATAGCTGCAAATTCTTCTGAAGCATCATCACCATAATATTGGATACCACCAGAGTGAACCATATAATGACCTTCACCATAATATTCTACGTTACAAATATATTGAGAGAAGAATTCCTGACCTCTTTCTTTACCATATTGCCAGATTTGTCTAATTGTCATATCATCTGTATTAATTCTATAACGCACACCACGAGAGAAATTATCCTTATTTAAGATACGTTTTTCTGGTACTTTAGATCTAAAGTGACCATTATCGAAACACATTACATCCCCATCAGGTAAGATGACATTAGCATGTTGTTCATATTGCCAATCGAATTCTCCATCACCTACAGGTGTAAAGAAATATTTTTGATATTCTTCTGGCCACATTTCTGGATCACCAATAATCCAATTTAATTTACCAGTATCGAAATCAATATTACACATACTATCAATATGTCTACCAGAGAATGTTAATGAATTTGTATTTTCATCATACCATACTGCATTATTATGGAACCAGTCTTCTTCAGTCCAGCTACCACTTCTAGCAACTTTAGCTGGATCTAAGAAATCTTTATAATCCCAAGTCTTTAAGATTTCACCACTTTCTCTATCAACCATGACACACATATCTTCAACAGTATCACTAGTTAAATCTTCAGTTAAGATTAATAAATTTCCATCAGCTAATTCAAATTGATCATGATGATAACCACCAGGAATTGTATATTCATGAATAATCTTTCCAACCATAGTCATTTCATAAATACCTGCAATATAATAAGGTAATTTTAATAATCTATGACTACCAATTAAGATATTACCATTCTTAGCACGTTTAATATCAAATACAGTTGGAATATTTAAGTGCCATCTTACATCACCTTTATAGTCAAATGCAGTAGCTAAATCAGTTAATGCAGGAGATACAAAGATCATATTATCTCTTAAATATTTATAAGTTGTATTCATATGTACTAATTCAGGAACTTCGTCAGATAAAGGTTCTGTTTGAATTTTAATTGTATGTTTAGCACTTCTATATAATTCAATTTCAACAGTATTTTCATAATCACCATATAATCCTAATACTGGTAAAACATGAACAGTTCCTTTAGGGAATGTATGTTCAATAGTACCTTCTGGTTCTTTACCTAATACTCTAATTGTTACAGCGATTTCTTTTTCAGTTTTGAATAATACAACAGCTGCTAATGGGTTAACAAAATAAGGATTTAGTTTAACTAATGGATTATCATAAGTATAATTTCCATTATTTAATTCGTCCAACATTGCTTTTTCAGCTTCATTTTGTCTTTCAACAAGACTCTTTGAATAAGTATAATTAATTGCCATATTTTTCCTCCTTAACATTCAATTTGAATGCCTGTTTCATATTTTTTATCATTAATGATAACTCTTACATCATATTTTCCTGATAAGCCTGTCTTACTAATGATTGTACGTGTATTTCTATCATCAGTTTCTAGGAATGTACCACAGCACATTGCAGTTGCAGGTTTTGCAGTAGTGGAAATGAAATATCTATGAATTTCCTCACCTTTTTCAAGTTGTAAAAGAACCAAGTCTCCTCTTACAAATCTTGAGAAGAAAGTAAATTTATCATATTCATCTTCAATACGAGCATTACAGAATTCTGGCATAATTTCACCACATGCTTCTCCTGGTACTTCTGTATCCATTTCACGAGTATCATCTAAATATCCTAAAATGACACCATCACCTAATTCTAAGTTATTACCATCAGTATAAAGTGATAATTTTTCAGCACGATAATAGTTTCCAGGAACACTTAATTCCAACATTTTAACATCGTTACAAATTTCAACAGTCGTACTTTCTTGAGATCCTCCAGCTTGAGCTGCATAAGGGCCCAATGCTTCAGATGGATTTCCATCTTGATCATAAGCAATACCGCCAGAATGTACTAAATAATGTCCATCTTTATAATATTCAACGTTACAAATATATGGTGAGAAGAATTTTGCTCCTTCACCTTTGCCATATTGCCATACTTGTTCTATAGTCATATCATCAGTATTAATGTGATAACGCACACCACGAGAATAACTATTGTTAGCAGTTAAATATTTATCAGGATTTTTAGAACCATAATGATGGTTATCAAAGCACATTACATCACCATCTGGTGTGATTAAACATGCATGTTGTTCATATTGCCATTCGAAATTATTGCCAATTGGCTTAAAGAAATATTTTTGATATTTTTCATCCCAATTTTCAGGATCTCCAATAATCCAATTCAATTTTCCTGTGTCAAAATCAATATTAGTCATACCATCAATATGTCTACCAGAGAATGTCAAAGAATTAGTATTTTCATCATACCATACTGCATTATTATGGAACCAGTCAGCATCAGTCCAACTACCACTCTTACCTACTTTATCAGGATCTAAGAAATCTTTATAATCCCATGTTTTCATGATTTCACCAGTTTCACGATTAATCATGACACACATATCTTCAACTGTATCAGTTCTTAAATCTTCAGTTAAGCTTAGTAAATTTCCATCAGGTAATTCAAATTCATCGTGATGATAACCACCAGGAACACGATATTCTTTATAAATTTTACCTACTAGACTCATTTCATAAATACCTGACATATAATAAGGCATCTTTACTAGACGGCTACTACCAATAATTAAATTACCATTCTTTAATCTCTTTAAATCAAAGACACATGGAATAGTCATATGCCATCTTGCATCACCATTAAAGTCAAATGCTGAAGATAATTTTTCACCAGCTGGTGATACAAAAATCAAATTATCTTGTAAGTATTCAGCAGATGTCTTCATATAATTGATAACTTTTTCTCCATTAAAAACATCTGGAACATTAATTTTAATTGTTGTTTTTTGACCACGATATGCTTCAATTTCGATTGTATTTTCATAGTCAGAATATAAACCTAAGATAGGTAAAATATGTTCTTTAGCTTTAGGAAAAGTATGAGAAATAGTTGCTTCTTTTGTTTTTCCTAAAACATGAATAGTAATAGCAGTTTCTTTTTCAGTATTAAATAATACAACTGCAGATAAAGGATTTACTAAATAAGCATTATATTTTACTAATGGATTATCTAATGTATAATCACCACTATGAAATTCTTCTAACATAGCTTTTTCAGCTTTATTTTGTTGAAAAATAATATGTTCAATTTTTTCATATCCGATTTGTTCAGCCATTTTATAATCCCTCATTATAATAATTCTTCAGCAGCCTTAATAATAGCTGGTTTTTGTTGTAAACCTTGCATACGTTTTGCTTCTACACCATCTTTTAAGAAAATTAATGTAGGATAACCTTTTACATCATATTCAGCAGTTAAATCTTTATTTTTGTCAAAATCTACTTTTAAGATAGTTAATTTATCTCCTAAAGCTTTTTCAACATCATTTAAAACAAATGATAACATTTTGCATGGTCCACAAGTTGTTGAGAAAAAATCAACTAATACAGCACCATTACCACTTAATTCTTTAAATTCAACACTTTCAACTTCTTTTAACATTTCATTGTCCTCCTAGTCTTTTATATATTTAGAAGCTTCCTGAGCAGCTATAGCGCCATCAGAACATGCTGTAATAACTTGTCTTAAATTCTTAACAACACAATCTCCAGCCCCATAAATACCAGGGATAGATGTTTCCATTCTATCATTTACTTCAATAAAACCATAATCATTTAAGATACCTAAATCTTTTACAAAATCTGTAACTGGTAATAATCCAATATATTCAAATACACCATCACAATATATAGTATTTTCTTCACCAGTTTTATTAGATTTAAAATGAACACCTTTTAATGAACCATCTTCAGTTACAAAAT
This sequence comes from Erysipelotrichaceae bacterium, assembly GCA_021200395.1. Classification (GTDB taxonomy): domain Bacteria; phylum Bacillota_I; class Bacilli_A; order Erysipelotrichales; family Coprobacillaceae; genus JAJQDJ01. Next base: position 2,361 of record JAJQGQ010000206.1, on the reverse strand, counting down.
CTAATATATCTTGATATGTATAAACAGTCACATTATCCAAAGATTGTAATTTATCACATGCAATTGGATCAGCTGTTAAACCAATCATTGTAACAATTGTCAAAGATTTAACCATATCAGCTAAATAAATAGATTCTTCAACAGCAGAATTTCCTCCACCTATAACAACAACATCTTTGTCTTTATAGAAAGGACCATCACAAATAGCACAGAAACTAATACCACTACCAATAAACATATCTTCATTAGGAATATTTAATCGACGAGGTGTATTACCAGAGGCAATCAAAACAGTTTTTGTTTCAATTACACGATCAGCATCTTCTTCAATATAAACTTTTTTAACATCACCATCTGCATCAATTTTACAAACAGTTCCATAATCAAATTCAACAGATAATTCCTGAGTATGTTCAAACATCTTCATAGCAAGTTCTGCACCGTTGATCGTACCCATACCAGTATAATTTTGAATTTCGTTAGTATTGACAATTTGTCCTCCTGGAGCTAATTTATCAAGCATTAAAATCTTCATATTAGCGCGTGCTCCATAAACAGCTGCTGTCATGCCTGCAGGACCAGACCCAACAATAACCATATCATATAAACTCATAATATAACCTCCCTTTTATATTATTTTACACTTATACTTCATTTTTAAAAAGAGTTATTTTTAATTTTTAAAAATTATATAAAACTTTAATTTTCCTATTTTATAACAATATATTGATAAAAGGTATTCCTACTATTAAAATAACAGCAACATTAAACGCAACGAATATAACAGAATATTTATAAATATCACCTGAAGTTAAATATTCTTTATTACCAAATAACATAGCAGCAAATGGTGAAGCCGCAGGTGTACAAGCAGCACTAGATAAAACAGTATAAATTAACAATGTAATCAATGGTGCTGGATTAACAAGAGCAGTTGCACAATATGTTAAAATAACTGGTTGCATAATCATACCAATAACTAATGAGTTGCAAATATTTGTAAGAAGTACACAAATAACTAAGAATAAAACTGTAAAAGTCATAGTAGACATACCTGAGAAAATTGGAGATAAAACAGCATTTAAGAAAGCTGTTACACCAGTTGCTTCATTAGTTAAAACACTTCCTAAAATAATAGCAGCAGCAATCAAAAAATATGTAGGCCATGCAAATTCTTTACCCATAACCTCATTAATTTTTAATACTGGTCCATCTTCTGCAGGGATAAAGCATAGCAAAGTAACCAATAATACAATCATAGCTACAGAATTTTGATTTAAGAAACTTAATCCTGGTACATTAGGTAACAAACTTGGTACCAACATCATGAAAATAAATACAATTAAAGATACACCAAGAACTTTTTGAGCAAAATTCATTGGAGGTAAAGGATTCTTCTCTAACATTTCAATTGTAATCTTCTTTAAAGGTTCTACATTAGGGCGGAAAATAAATCTCATAACTAAAGTAGTTACTACAACTAAAATAATACCTAAAACAAAGCAGCCAATAAAGTAACTACCATTACTAATAGTAACACCAGCCATAGATGCTAATGTTGGATAGCTTTCTAATAAACCACGATAATTCGTTAATAAAGCTAAACCATTTTGCATATATGGAGCAACTGGGAATCCAAGCAATGCAGCGATTACAACACACAAAGTCATTAACTTTGGATAAGCATCAGTTTTCTTATAACCAACTTGTTCATAAACATCATATAAAACAGGCCAAAATAAGAATATAGGTACGAAACAATTAATAAATGCACCTAATAAATAAGAACCCAACAACATAACAAATGTAAATACCCAAGGTCTTCCTTCGACAAATTTACGTGTCATAATCCATCTAGCAATATAAACTGTTAATCTTCTATTAGTAACAGCACCAGTAAAGATAGTTAAAAAGAAAACCTGAATTACAGTTGAATTTCCAAATACGGAAGTCAATAAAGTAGCAGAATCTGCATAATCAGTTAATGCAAGCATTATAATACTTATTAAACTTGATGTCATTGGATCAATTGTAGTCCATAAATAAATAGTTCCAATAAATACTCCTATGACCTGCATACCTATTTCTGTAACATTAGGTAATATTCCTACTGGAATAAATCTAAACAGAATCATAATAGCAAGGCCAATAAACAAATGAATAAATTTTTTCTTGTTCATTACTAACGCTCCTATTCTTGTTTAATTATTAACAAAGAGATTATAACTTATATCCTATATAAAAAGCAAGAATTAAAGCAAATTATGTCAAATAATATTTTTTTATTACAATTGTTGCTCATTATAAATCATATTTTTTTAATTATATTTTCTTTGTTAATTTTGTAACAAAGTCATTATA
>JAJQGQ010000116.1 GCA_021200395.1 Erysipelotrichaceae bacterium | reverse complement strand
ATAATAAACATGGTGATAATATGAGTAAAAACAAACTAACAATGAGTGATATTGCAAAAATGGCGGGTGTTGGTAAAACAACTGTTTCGCGTTATTTTAATGGTGGTTATGTTAAAGATGAAACAAGAGAAAAAATTAGAAAAGTTGTTGAAGAAACACATTATGAACCTAATCAAGTAGCACAATTAATGAAAGCTAAACAAACAATGGTTATGGGCATTATTACACCAACTATGGATTCTACAACCTCTGCAAGAATGATTACGATGTTAGATGAATATGTAAGACATTATGATTATACACCACTTATCATCAATACAAATCATAATGAATTAAGAGAAGTGAAATCTATAGAAAATCTATGGAAATTAAATGTAGATGGTATTGTATTACTTGCAACTGATATTACAAAAGCTCATGAAGAAATGGTTTCTAAGTTAGATATTCCTATTATTTTTGTTGGACAAGAATATAAGAATGGATATTCTATTGTATATAATGATTATCAGGCTGGTTATGATGTAGGATGCTACGGGGCTAAAATGGGACATAAGGATATTGTTTATATGGGAGTTAATCCTAAGGATGAAGCTGTTGGTATTATTCGTAAAAAAGGTGTTATAGATGGATTAAAAGCATCTGGTGTTGATAATGTTCAATATTTGGAAACAGATTTTACTTTCGAAACTTCTGGAAGAATCATTTCAAAATATTTAAATGAAAAAACACCTACATTAATTATATGTGCAACTGATAATATTGCTTTAGCGTGTTACAAAGAAATCAAAAACAGAAATTTAAGTATTCCTGATGATATATCATTGATTGGCTTTGGTGGTTATGAATATTCGCAATTGGTTTCTCCTAGTATTACAACTATTAGATATGATAATGAGGATGCTGGTTATTTTGCAGGAGAGTCTTTATTAAAACTCATTAATGGTGAAGAAATAGAAAAGAAACAAGTTGTTTCATATATATTTATGGAAGGTGAAAGTGTTAAGAAGTTATCTTAATACTTTTTTTAACAAAAATATGGAATTGGTTCCATAAAAGTGTTGACAAACTATTTGTATAGTGATATATTATAGATGTGGAACCGATACCATATTATAAATATTAAGGAGGAAAAAGAGGTATGGATTACAACAAAATTGCTAAAGACATTATTGAAAATGTTGGTGGTGAAAGCAACATTACAAGTGCTATGCATTGTGCTACAAGATTACGTTTAACTTTAAAAAATTATGATTTAGTGAATGAAGATAAGTTAACGGATATTCCTGAAGTTAAAGGTGTATTTAAATCAGGGACCCAATATCAAATCATTTTAGGATCTGGTTTAGTGAATTTAGTTTGTGATGAAGTTAAAAAGATTCTCGGTTTAGATGATAACGAAGTAGTCGAAACAACTGAAGAAGAAGGATCTATTATTCAACGAGCTGTTAAATTATTAAGTGATATATTTGTGCCTATTATTCCAGCAATAGTTGCAGGTGGTCTATTGATGGGTATCTATAATGTATTAACTGCACAAGGTTTATTTGTAGCTGATAAATCAGTTATTGATTTATATCCACAATTTACTGATATTGCAGCTATGATTAATATTTTTTCAAATGCAGCATTTACTTTCTTACCTGTTCTTATTGGTTTTAGTGCTACTAAAAAATTTGGTGGTAATCCTTATTTAGGAGCAGCCATGGGTATGATTATGGTGCATCCAGATTTACTAAGTGCTTATTCTAGAGGAACTGGTGTAGAAATACCAGTTTGGAATGTATTAGGATTGACTGTTGAAGCTGTTGGTTATCAAGGAACAGTTTTACCAGTACTTGCTGTTTCATGGATTTTGGCTAATATTGAAAAAAGATTACATAAAGTAACACCTACATGGTTGGATAATTTATCAACACCACTACTATCTGTATTAGTGACTGGTTTTCTAACATTCATTTTAGTTGGTCCTATTTTAAGAACTGCTGGTGATTTACTTGCAAGTGGTATTACTTGGGTTTATAGTTCTTTAGGCTTTGTAGGTGGTGCACTCTTTGGTTTGTTTTATGCACCAATATGTTTAACAGGTATGCATCACAGTTTTATCGCAATAGAAACTCAGTTAATTGCAGCTGCTGAAACAACTGGTGGATCATTTATCTTCCCTACTGCAGCAATGAATAACGTTGCTCAAGGAGCAGCAGTTATGGCTGTACTTATCTGTACAAAAGATAAGAAAATCAAATCGATTTGTTCAGCATCAGGTATTTCAGCCTTCTTAGGTATTACTGAACCAGCTATGTTTGGTGTTACATTAAAATTACGCTATCCTTTTTATGGTGCCATGATTGGTTCAGCTTGTGGTAGTGCTTATATTGCAGCTACAAATACTTTAGCTGTGGCATTAGGTACAGCAGGACTTCCAGGCTTTATTTCAATTGCACCACAAAGTTGGGGAAATTACTTTATTGGTATGGGTATTTCTATTATCGTAGCTTTCATTGTTACAGTTGTATTATTTAAAAGATTTATTACTCCTGAAGAAAATAAAAAGTTTGCCGTAGCAACAAAAAATGTTGAACACAATGTTATCTATGCACCTTTAAAAGGTGAAATGAAACCTATTAGTGCATGTAGTGATCCTATGTTTGCTACAAAAGCTATGGGTGATGGTGTTGTTATTGTACCAAGTGATGGTTTATTAAAATCACCTGTCAATGGTCAAATAACGATGGTATTTCCAACAAATCATGCTATTGGTTTAATGAGTGATGATGGTGTCGAAATACTTATTCATATTGGTTTGGATACAGTTAATTTAGAAGGTAAACCATTTAAATTATTAGTTGAAAACAATCAATCTGTTACAGTTGGGCAACCATTAATACAAATAGATTTAGATATGATTACAAAAGAAGGATTATCAACTGAAACACCTGTTCTCATTACAAATCAAAAAGAATTTGATATAATAGAGAATGAAATAATAAATTATGAAGATAAAATAATGAAGGTGAAGTAATGAAAGATCAATTCAAATCATATGAATTAAAGTATAAAGATATTGTCAACAGAGATTCCTGGCGACTTAAATATCACTTAATGCCTCCTGTTGGTTGGCTTAACGATCCTAACGGATTATGTCAATTCCATGGTACCTATCATATCTTTTATCAATATTCTCCACTAAGCCCTTATGGTGCACATAAGGGTTGGGGACATTATTCAACAAAAGATTTTATAACTTTTAAGCAAGAAGATATTCCTATAGTACCTGATAGTGATATAGATAAAGATGGTGCTTATTCTGGTAGTGCTTTTATTGATTATGATCGTATCCATTTCTTCTATACAGGAAATATTAAGTTTGAAGGTCATTATGATTATATTAATGAGGGTAGAGGTCATTATGTGAATTATTTTTACAGTGATGATGGTTTCCATTTTTCTAATAAAGAATGTTTATTAAAGAATGAAGATTATCCTGATAATATGAGTTGTCATGTAAGAGATCCTAAAATAATAAAAAAAGATAATCAATATTATTTAGTTTTAGGAGCAAGAACTAAAGATAGTGTTGGTTGCATCATGTTATATAAATCTAACGATTTAAAACATTGGATATATGATAAAACTCTTACAACACCATATCCATTTGGTTATATGTGGGAATGTCCTGATTTATTTGAATTAGATAATCATACTGTCCTCATCACTTGTCCACAAGGTGTGAATCAAGATGGTTATAAGTATGAAAATATCTATCAAAATGGTTATTTCTTTTATGATAATGGTTTTAGTAATTTTCATGAATTAGATCATGGTTTTGATTTCTATGCACCACAGACATTTGAAGATGAAAAAGGCAGAAGAATATTAATAGGTTGGATGGGATTACCTGATACAGATTATATCAATCCTACAGTAGAATATTATTGGCAACATGCCTTAACACTTCCAAGAATACTATCTATAAAAAATAATCATATTTATCAATTTCCAATAATCGAAACAAATAAGCTTATCAATACTGAAGAACACATCTTTTTAAAGAAAAATAAAACATATCATTATTCAACACATGTTTGTCATATACATTTTTTAACTCCTTCCTTATTTCATATAAAACTTAGAAAAGATGTAATACTTACTTATGATGGTATCATTCTAACACTATCATTAGGTGAATCTGGTTATGGTAGAAAAGATAGACATATAGAAATTGATCATATAAATGAAATAGATATTTATTCTGATACATCTTCATTAGAGATCTTTATCAATCATGGTGAAGAAGTCTTTACCACAAGAGTTTATGATAATCTAGAAGATACTAATATAACCTTTGATCAAGATATGACAATAGATTATCATACAATGAATAGTTATCATATAGTATAAAAGAATTCAGTCAACTGAATTCTTTTTATTCATCAAATATGTTTTTCTTTCTAAAGATACAAAGAAATGATTTTTCTTATCTTGATCATAATGTATGAGATACAAACTTAATAATAAACCACCAATAGTTGCAACCATCATATCGGTAATCGTATCATAAACACCTGTACTATTTCTTATTGCATCATATTGAAAAAAATACAACATTAAGAATTCATAAAACTCCCATACCATAGCTGTAGCCATATTAAGGCCATTAATAAATATAAACATTAAACTCTTTCGTTTATCATCTCTAAGATAATACTTATACAACAAATAAAACAATTCAGCAAATATAACACCACAAAAAGTATGGACTACCTTATCAAAATAAGCAATCTGATAACCACCTAAACAACTACCCCATAAACTTGCCATAAAAACAAATATAATATTGACAATATAAAATTCAGTCGGTAGTTTAACTTTTAAGATATGTACTATTAATGGAGCCATAAAAGGCAAATAACAAGAACTAATTGTTACAAAAAAATACTTTCCCATCCAATTTCTATATAATGCATAAATAAGAAATATAACATATATAACACAACATACTTTATAAATCATATTAAGTTTCTTATCATTCATAAAAACACCTCTTAGATTATTATAACACTTATAAAAAGAGTTTAAAAAAGACATTGCTTAAGCAATGTCTATTTCTTTAATAAATTTTCAAATAAATCAATATCCTCCTTGATCATATCAATAGAATTTTGCCAGAAAGCTTCACTTTCTAAATCAATTCCCACACTCTTACCAACATCAACCAAATCATTTTTACCAGTTAATGATAAGAATTTTTCATAAGTATTCGCAAAGCTAGATCCTTGTTTTTGATATAAACCATATAAACCTTTAGCAAGCAATAAGCCAAAAGCATATGGGAAATTATAGAAAGCGTAATCGGCTTCATAATAATGAGGTTTCCAAGTCCACATATAAGGATGTAAATAGTTATAATCTAAACCATGTCCATAGGCTTCTTTTTGTGCTTGAATCATGAGTCCTTTAATTTCATCTACTGACAATGGGCCATTCTCTCTTTGTTCAATAAAACGACTTTCAAATAAGAAGCGTGAATAAATATCAACAATAACTTGTGCACAATCTGTTAATTCTGTTTCTAGAATATTGAGTTTTTCTTGAACATCAACTTCTTTTAAAGCAGCTTTTTTGACAATGGTTTCACAAAAAGTTGAGGCTGTTTCGGCGATTGGCATTGGATAATCAGAGTTGATAGCATACTCATTATTGAGACATTCGCCATGAAATCCATGTCCTAATTCATGAGCCATTGTCACGACATCACTAAATTGATTACCATAATTCAATAAGAAACGACTCTCACCAATTGAGTGAAGATTGTGACAGAAAGCACCCCCTACTTTACCCTCTCTAGGATAAACATCTAACCATTCGTTTTCAATAGCTTTTTTAGCAAATTCACCTAAATGAGATGAGAAAGTAGAAAATTGTTTAATGACATATTGGCACCCCTCTTCATAAGGATATTCTTTATCACTTTTACCCAAAGGTGCATATAATTCATACCAAGGCAAACCATTTTGATAGCCTAAAGCTTGAGCTTTTAATAAATAAAATCTTTCAAACAAAGGTAATGCCTTTTGCATTGTCTTTAATAGAACATCCAATGTCTTTTGAGACATTCTTGAATCTTCTAAAGTTCTTGCCAGCACGGAATCATAACCTCTTAGATTTGCGACAGTAATAGCTTCTCCTTTGATTGCATTTAAAGCACTTGCAACGCCTTGTTCTACAGGTCCATAAATTCACTTCGGCTTCATAAGCTTTCTTTCTTACATTAACATCTTTATCATAAGCCATATTAAGAACTTCTGTTAGTGGATATGATTTATCATCAATGGTTACTTTCATTGATGAAATGAGTTGATCTTTGTATTTAAGCCAAGCAGAAGAACCTGTTGTTTTCATTTTAGCTAATACCTCTTCACTTTGATCATCTAGTAAATGGGTATTGTTCTTCCTTGTTTCCTTTAAGAAATACATATGTTCTAAGATATAAGGATCTTGTAATTCATCTAAGTCAAATTTTCCTAGCCATTTTTGAATTTTGGCACTTGTTGCCGCAAATGATGCTAATATATTTTCAATCATGGATGCATACTTGATAGCATTTTGATCTTGGGTATTGGCATTCATTGTAAGAGATATAAATGCATAGACTTTACCTACTAAATCATCAAGTTCATTTTCAGTTTCTAAATAATGTTTTAGATTTTCTTCGGTAATATCACTATTAGGTATATCTTTCATATTATCTAATGTAGTTTGAATGCACTGAATATCATCTAAGAACTTTTGGTCTTCAAAACTTTCATATAATTCTTTTAAACTCCATTGTTTATCCATAATTTACTCCTTTATAATCTGCATAATATAAAATTTCAAATAAGATGTTTCTTCCATGGTCCATAATATTGGATGATCTACATTTTGCTGTGTCATTGAAACTTGTTTCAATACAACACCTGCTTCTTGAGCTGATTCCTTTAACATCTTCTCAAAATTATCTACTTCCATAAAACGCGAACAGCTACATGTTACTAAATAACCACCATTATTTAACAATTCCATAGCTTTCTTGTTTATTTTCTTATAACCAAAATAAGCACTTTGAATTGTTTTTCTTGATTTTGTAAAGGCTGGTGGATCAAGCACAATAATATCAAAATCACCAACATTTAATGTATCCAAATAATCAAACACATCAGCTTTTGTAAAAGTAATCTTATCCTCCAAATGATTAAGTTTTGCATTTTCTAAACCTTGATCTAAAGCAGTTTGAGATACATCAACTGCTACAACTTCTTTAGCTCCACCTTTAGCTGCGTTCAAAGCAAAACCACCTGTATGACTAAAACAATCTAATACTTTCTTATCATGAGCCATCTTTCTAAGTAAATATCTATTAGCTTTTTGATCTAAGAAATAGCCTGTTTTTTGACCATTTTCAAAATCAACATAAAGTAAAATATCATTTTCATTAATGATTGTTGTTGTTGGTAAATTGGTTCCTTTCCAAAATCCTTTATATAATTCTAAGCCTTCTTTAGTTCTGACTTGAATATCATTTCTTTCATATATACCAC
>JAJQGQ010000314.1 GCA_021200395.1 Erysipelotrichaceae bacterium | reverse complement strand
ATAATGATATTTCAGACTTTTTCATAAATTTAATATTTCATTGAAATAAAATTTCATTTTTAGATAAAAAAAGATGGGAAAATTTCCCATCTTATTCATACCATTTAGCCATTGTATCTAAGCGAGCACGACGTTTCTTAGCATCATTTAAGCATTTATCCATGAGTTCATCTGCATGATCTGGATTAATCTTAGATAATTGAGCAAATCTGTTTTCACTTAATAAGAAGTCTTTGAATTTAGAGTAATCAGGTTCTTTAGAATCGATTTGTAATGGATTCTTACCTTGAGCTTCTAATCTAGGATCATATCTTACTAAATTAAAGTATCCACATTGAATAGCTTTCTTTTGTTGTTGTTGATGATTTGATAAACCACCCTTGATACCATGTTCATTACATGGAGCATAAGCAATAATGATAGAAGGTCCATCATAAGATTCAGCTTCTTTGAATGCTTTGATTGTTTGCATTGGATTAGCACCCATAGCTACTTGAGCAACATAAACATGTCCATAAGCCATAGCGATTTGTGCTAAATCTTTCTTAGCACCTGTCTTTCCACCAGCTGTAAATCTAGCGATAGAACCAGCTTGTGAAGACTTAGATGATTGACCACCAGTATTAGAATATACTTCTGTATCAAGAACTAAGATATTAGCATTTTCATTATTAGCTAAGACATGGTCAACACCTCCGTAACCAATATCATAAGCCCAACCATCTCCACCGATAATCCATTGAGATTTAGTTACTAAATCACCTTTCATATCAAGTAATTCTTTAATACCTTCGTTTTCTGAAGCTTCAACTAATGAAACAATTTCATCATACAAAGCACGTTCTTCTTCTCTATGACCTTTCACTTCAATATATTTATTTAATACTTCTTGAAGAGCAGGTTCACAATCAGCTTTATTAGCATCAATAATATCTAAAATATGTTGTTCCTTATAGTTTTCAGCTAATTTCATACCATAACCATATTCTGCATTATCTTCAAATAATGAGTTAGCCCAAGCTGGTCCTTGACCATTTTCATCTACAGTACAAGGAGTAGATGGAGTAGAACCAGAATAGATTGAACTACATCCAGTAGCATTAGCAATTCTCATATCTTTACCAAATAATTGAGAAGCTAAACGATAGTATGGAGTTTCACCACAGCCACCACAAGCACCAGATACTTCAAAGTATGGTCTCATGAAACCAACACCCTTAGTCGTTGTTGTTGGATATTTATCATCTTTATAAGTAACTTTATTATACATATAATCAGCTAAATCAGAATGTGGTAATTCTTCTTTAACAGATACCATTGATAATGCTTTAGCACCTTTCTTACCTGGACATTCAGCCACACATAAACCACATCCAACGCAGTTATCAGGTGAAACTTGAATACGATATACTAAGCCTTCAACACCTTTACCCATTGGTTTCAATGTATCATTAGCAATATCTTCAGGTGCATTAGCTACTTCGTTTTCATCTAATAAGAAGGCACGAATTGTTGCATGAGGACATACCATAACACAGTTATTACATTGGATACAGTTATCTTTATTCCAACGAGGAACTTGTACAGCAATAGCACGTTTTTCTTTTAAGGCTACACCTGATTTCATAGAACCATCAAGTTTATCTAAGAAAGCAGAAGTTGGTAAATCATAACCATCTAATGAATTGATAACAGATACAAAGTTATCAAAATGATCATCACCAGTACGTTTTCTAGTTTCATTAACAGTTAAATCAGACCAAGCTGGATTAACAGTTACTTCAACAATGGCATCCTTACCAGCGTCAATAGCACGATAGTTAGCTTCAACAATCGCATCACCTTTTTTACTATAAGATTTCTTAGCCATTGCTTTCATATATTCAACTGATTTTTCAATTGGTAAAATTTGTGGGTTTAATGCAAAGAATGCAGATTGTAAAATCGTATTTGTACGTCTACCCATACCAATTTCACCAGCTAATTTAGTCGCATTAATAATATAGAATTTAGCATGTTTATCTGCTAATTGTTTCTTTAATTTATTAGGTAAATAATCAACAATTTCATTTTCATCAAATTCCGTATTTAATAAGAAAGTACCACCATCTTTTAAATTCTTTAACATATCATATTTTAAGACATAGTTATCTAATGAACATGAAATAAAATCAGCATTATTAACATAATAAGTAGCTCTAATTGGACTATGACCAAATCTTAAGTTAGAACGAGTAGCGCCACCTGCTTTTTTACTATCATAAGCAAAATAAGCTTGTGAATATAAATCAGTATTATCACCAATAATCTTAATAGAAGACTTATTAGCAGATACTGTACCATCACTACCTAAACCATAGAATAAGCAAGATGTATAATCAGATTCAACTTTGAAATCTTTATCTTCTTCTAATGATAAATGAGTAACATCATCAACAATACCAATTGTAAATGAAGTAAATGGATCATCATCTAATAAATGATCATATACAGCTTTGATTTGACCAGGAGTAGTATCCTTAGAACCCAAACCATAACGTCCACCAATAACTTTAATATCTTTATCAGCTAATACTGATACAACATCTAAGTATAAAGGTTCACCAGTTGCACCCATTTCTTTAGTTCTATCTAATACAGCAATCTTTTCAACTGTTTCAGGTAAAACTTTTAATAAATATTTAGCAGAGAAAGGTCTATATAAATGAACTTTAATTAAACCAACTTTTTCTCCTGATTTTCTTAATTCATCAATCGTTTCTTTAATTGTTTCAGTTACTGAACCCATAGCTACGATAACTCTTGTAGCTTCAGGATCACCATAATATGTAAATGGTGCATATTCTCTTCCCGTAATTTCAGAAATCTTTTTCATATAATCAGCAGCAATTTCAACAACTGCTTCATAATGTTGATTTTGAGCTTCACGACCTTGGAAATAAATATCATCGTTTTCTGCTCCACCACGTTCAACTGGATTCGTATGTGGATTTAATGCATTATCTTTAAATCTCTTTAATGCTTCTTTATCTAATAAGCTTTCTAATACATCATAATCCATCACTTCTACTTTTTGAATTTCGTGAGAAGTTCTAAAACCATCAAAGAAATGAATAACAGGCACGCTTGCTTTAATAGCAACTAAATGGGCAACACCACCTAAATCCATAACTTCCTGAACACTATGTGAACAAATCATTGGTACCCCAATTTGACGACAAGCATAAATATCCTGATGATCACCAAAGATATTTAATGAACGAGTTGCTAAAGCTCTAGCAGCAACATGGAATACACCAGGTAATAATTCACCTTGTATTTTATAAAGATTTGGAATCATCAATAATAAACCTTGAGATGCAGTAAATGTTGTAGCTAAAGCGCCTCCTTGTAATGCGCCATGAACAGCACCTGCAGCACCAGCTTCTGATTGCATTTCTACAACATTAACAGTTGACCCAAAAATATTTTTTCTTCCCTGTACAGCCCAGTTATCAGCATTTTCAGCCATAGGTGAAGAAGGTGTAATGGGATAAATACTAGCTACTTCACTAAACGCATAGGCCACGTGAGCGGCAGCAGTATTACCATCCATTGATAGATAATTCTTAGACATAAATTTAATTCCTCCTATACATGCTTAAGTATACTCTTCTTTTTCAAGAATTTCCACCCATATTTTTTCATTTTTTCTTTTATTGATTATATAAAGATGCTAAAATGGCATCGAAATATTGATAAGGAGTTATTTATGAAAAGAAGAAATTGTTTTATTGGTCAATCTGGAGGACCTACAGTTGCGATTAATGCATCACTAGCAGGAATTATCACAAAATGTCATGAATCAAATGAGTATGATCATATATATGGTATGATTAATGGTATCAAAGGTTTATTAGAAGATAATTACTTTGATTTGGTTGATATGTTTAAAACCCAATATGATATTGATTTACTTATGCAATCACCTGCTATGTATTTAGGATCTTGTCGTTATAAATTACCTGATTATCAAAATGATCCACAAACTTATATGACTTTATTTTCTATTTTTGATAAATTAAATATTACTGATTTCTTTTATATTGGTGGTAATGATTCTATGGATACAGTTGCAAAGCTTTCCAATTATGCAAAGATTATGAATTCTGATATTAGTTTTATTGGTATTCCTAAAACAATCGATAATGATTTAAAAGGAACTGATCATACACCAGGCTTTGGTTCAGCTGCAAAATATGTTGCAACTTCAATGTTAGAAATTGCTTATGATTCATCCATCTATAAACTTAATTCTATTACCATCGTCGAAATTATGGGAAGAAATGCGGGATGGTTAACAGCCGCTAGTGCTTTAGCCCGAAGCGCTCATAGCGATGCCCCAGATCTTATTTATTTACCAGAGGTACCTTTTATAAAAGAAAATTTTTATCGAGATATTGAAGAAGTTTTTAAAACCAAAAAGAATATTATTATAGCAGTTAGTGAAGGTATTAAGGATGAAGATGGCGAATATATTGATTCTAAATCGAAATATGCTAAAAGAGATGTATTTGGTAATATCTTGCATTCAGGTACTGGAAAAGCTTTGGAAACTATGGCTTATGAAAGATTTAAGTGCAAAGTTAGAAGTGTAGAATTAAATGTTTTGCAAAGATCAGCAGGTCATTTAGCTTCAAAGGTTGATTTGGATGAAGCTTATATGATAGGTCAATATGCGGTGGAAACAGCAATGAACGGAGAAAGCGCAAAAATGATTATTGTAAAACGTATAAGTGATGATCCTTATCAAATAGAATGTTTAACCATGGATGTTAATGCCATTGCTAATCAAGAAAAATGTATACCTATTGAATGGATTAATGAAAAACATAATTATATTAATGATAAATTATATGATTATCTCTATCCGCTCATTCAAGGAGAAGTGAATGTTGCTTATAAAAATGGTATTCCAAATTATATTAGTATTCAACATTTAAAATAATACGGGTAGCTTAGGCTACCCTTTCATCATTCTTTTAATTTTTTGATATTGCATAGCCTTATAAATTTTGTTATAATGGGTAAGCATGCAGGCGTGGTGGAATGGTAGACACGCTATCTTGAGGGGGTAGTGGATGGATGTCCGTGTGAGTTCAAATCTCATCGCCTGCACCATTTTTTTATTCTTTTTATGCAGCTGTGGTGGAATTGGTAGACACGCTATCTTCAGGCGGTAGTGAATATAATTCATGTGAGTTCGACTCTCATCAGCTGCATCTTTTATGTTCATTAGAACAATTTTTTATTTTAGGAGGTTAATATGAATAACGAAATCATCAAACTGGTATCAAATGATTTAAATTTGAGTATCAAACAGATAGAAAGTGTTTTATCCTTATTACAAGAAGGTGCAACTGTTCCTTTCATTGCACGTTATCGTAAAGAAAAAACAGGTGGACTTAATGAAGATCAAATCAGAGAAATATCTAAAGTCTATGATTATCAAGTATCATTGAAGCAAAGAAAAGATGATGTCATTAGATTAATTCATGAAAAAGGACTATTAACAAATGAACTTAAAAATAATATCTTAAAAGCATCTAAATTAAGTGAAGTAGAAGACTATTATCGTCCTTTTAAAGAAAAAAAGAAAACCAAAGCAACAATTGCTAAAGCTAAAGGTTTAGAACCATTGGCTATGTCTATTATGCTATTACAAAATATAGATATCAATAAAACTGCCAAAAAATATCTTAATGACGAAGTAAAAACGATTGAAGAAGCCATTCAAGGCGCCAAAGATATTATTGCTGAACAAATTAGTGATAATGCTAAATATCGTCAATATACGAAAGATATGATTATGAAAACAGGTACTATCACTACTAAAGTTAAAAAGAAAAATCCTGACGAAAATGGTACTTATGAAATGTATTATGATTATAGTGAACGTATTAAATTTATTGTTCCACATCGTATTTTGGCTATAAATCGTGCTGAAAAAGAAAAAGTAATTACCGTATCTATAGAAATAGATGAAGAACGCTTTAAAGATTACATTTTTAGAGGTATGATTCATAATAGACATTCAAATATGGATTCTATTATTAAAGAATGTGTCGATGATGCTTTTAAACGTTTGATTTTCCCTTCTGTTGAAAGAGAAATACGTCATGATTTAACAGAAAAAGCGCAAGATCAAGCCTTAAATGTTTTTTCAATTAATTTAGAAAATCTATTATTACAAGCACCTATGAAAGATCGTTATGTTTTAGGTGTGGATCCTGCCTTTAGAACTGGATGTAAATTAGCAGCTATTGATCCGACAGGAAAAGTCTTAGCCATTGATAAAGTATTTATTACGATACCTAAAAAAGATTATTCTAGAGATGAAAAAATACTTCTTCATATGATTCAAAAATATCATATTGAAATTATTGCAATTGGTAACGGTACAGCCAGTCGTGAAACAGAAAGTTTTATTGCTAATCTTATTCAAACTCATCATTTAGATGTTCAATATGTTATTGTATCTGAAGCAGGTGCTTCTGTCTATTCAGCAAGTCCAATCGCCAAAGAAGAATTTCCTGATTATCAAGTAGAAGAAAGATCAGCGGTATCGATTGGTAGACGTTTACAGGATCCATTAGCTGAACTTGTCAAAATTGAACCTAAAGCCATTTCTGTAGGTCAATATCAACATGATATGAATCAAAAGAAATTAACTGAGCAATTAGATTTTGTTGTTGAAAAAGTTGTCAACCAAGTAGGTGTTAATATTAATACTGCTTCACCATCTTTATTACAATATGTATCAGGCTTATCTATGAGCATTGCTAAAAATATTGTGGCTTATCGCGAAGAAAACGGAAAATTTACATCACGTGAAGAAATTAAGAATGTTAAAAAATTAGGTGATAAGACTTATGAATTGTCTGTTGGTTTTTTACGCATTTTATCAGGTGATGAAATGTTAGATGAAACAAGCATCCACCCTGATAATTATGAAGATGCTGCAAAATTATTAAAAGAATTAGATCTACAAAAATCTGATATCGGTAGTGATCATGCAAAAGAAGTGATTGAACATATGAATAAAGAAAAAGTAAGAAATGTATTAGGTATGGATTCATATTTATTCAATGACTTATTAGATGCATTTGTATCTCCTCATCGTTCTCCTAGAGATGAATACAATACACCTGTTCTGAGAAAAGATGTATTAAAGATTGAAGATTTACACAAAGGTATGAAATTACAAGGTGTGGTTAGAAATGTCGTTGATTTTGGGGCGTTTGTCGATATAGGATTAAAGAATGATGGTTTGATTCATATTTCAAAAATGAGTCATCAAAAGGTGAAACATGCATTGGATGTTTGTCATGTAGGTGATATTTTAGATGTCTATGTCTATGATGTTGATGTTAAAAAGAAACGTGTTTCTCTTTCTTTAATTGAGGTTTAGTATGCAATTGATATATTATCCTAAATGCAGTACTTGCCAAAAAGCTTTGAAACAATTAAAAAGGCAAGGACTCCATGGTCAACTACTCCTGACTAAAGTCAGGAGCTTGTAATGGGGCAAGCCCCAGTTACA
>JAJQGQ010000040.1 GCA_021200395.1 Erysipelotrichaceae bacterium | reverse complement strand
CTGTTAATATATTCATTCCCTACAATAAAAGGAATAGAATCTAGTAAATAATCATATGTATCCTCGTGTATTTCTAAATCAATATTTTCCCTAGCAATTTCTAATTGTGGCTGATTCGTAAGTTCTTTGATAAATGAATCAGAAATCATATAAAGATAATGCGCAGATACACTTAATTTAGATAGATTATCTCTAAAGCCAAAATAATATAGAGCTTGATATTTATCTTCTAGAAATTCTTTTTGTAGTTTTAATACTTTATTATTATCTGCTTGATAAGTTGTATCTACAATAAATTCTTTCTCAGTAATGATAAATTGTAAGTTTGATAGGCTATTTGTTGCCATAATGGTCACTCCTTTGTACGATTATAACATAATAAATGATATAAGTTTTAAAAATTATGCATATTTCATAATTTTTTGGCAAAGAAAAAGGTTATGAAACCATAACCTTTCAACAAGCTAATCTAAATCAGTACCCTGTGATGCAATCACTTTCTTATACCAATAGAATGAATCTTTTCTTAAACGATGCATATCTCCACTACCATCATCATGCTTATCTACATAGATAAAACCATAACGTTTACGCATTTCTCCAGTACCTGCAGATACCAAATCGATGCATCCCCAAGTCGTATATGCAATCAAATCAACGCCATTTTCAATAGCTCTATCCATTGCTTGTATATGTAATCTATGATAATCAATACGGTAATCATCATGAATAGAATCATCATCTTCTACTTTATCAAATGCACCCAAACCATTTTCTACAACCATTAATGGTCTTTCATAACGATCATAAATCATTTCAAGATAATATTGTAAACCATCAGGATCTAATGCCCAACCCCAATCAGAATAAGTTAAATATTCATTACGTACACCTGATGACATATTACCACCGACCACATCAGTATTCGGATGTGTCGTTACAGCTTGAGACATATAGTAAGAGAATGTATAAATATCAACTGTACCTTCTTCGAGCTCTTTTAAGTCTTGTTCAGTAATATCTAATTGTACGTTGTGTTCTTTCCATAAACGTTTCGCATATGTTGGATATTTACCAAAGCATTGAACATCACCACTATAGAAAATACCTTTTTCCCATTTATAACGATTAAATAGAATATCTTTAGGATCACTGGTAAGCGGATAATATGTAATACCACAAATCATACATCCAATTTGATTATTTGGATCAATTTCATGGCCAATCTTAACAGCTCTAGCACTCGCAACATATTGATAATGTAAATGTTGATAAGCTTCCTGATATGCTTCATCACTAGCATCATCTGGTAAGAAGTTAATGGTATTATTGATTTCATTAAATGTTAGCCAATATTTTACTAATCCTTTATATTCCTTAAATATAGTTGTGACATATTTTTCATATAAATCAATATAAATTCTATTTTGCCAATCTCCATATTTTTCTTCTAATGCTAAAGGTGTATCAAAATGCCAAATTGATACTAATGGTTCAATTCCTGCATTTTTTAATTCATTAAAGACATTGCGATAATAGTCTAATCCCGCTTGATTAGGTTCATCTTCTTCTCCTGTAGGATAAATTCTAGACCAAGAAATAGATAATCTAAACATCTTAAAGCCCATTTCTTTAAGTAATGCAATATCTTCTTTATAATGATGATAGAAATCAATGGCATCATGATTTGGATATAGTTCATCATCAAACACTGCAAAATGCGCACCTTCTGGTAATTTAAAGCCTCTATTAGGTGCTTTTTGTTTGTTGCCATCTTTATCAATAAAGGTAACCATACGTGGAGTATTCACTGTTCCGCCCGTTGTCACATCTGTACGAGCCATTCCTCTACCATCAACATTCCAAGCACCTTCAGCCTGATTAGCAGCAATGGCTCCACCCCAATAAAAATCCTTACTAAAACTCATCTTATATTAATCCTTTCGCTTCTAATTCTTTTAAACAATGAGCAACACCATTATCGTTATTAGATAATGTAATATAATCAGCACGTTCTTTCACTTCATCAATAGCATTTTCCATAGCAACACCTAAACCACAATATTCAATCATTGATAAATCATTATAACCATCACCAAAAGCTATTGTTTCTTCTTTCTTGATACCTAATTTATCAAATAAATGTGTTAAAGAAGCAGCTTTATCAATACCTTTATCCACGCATTCAATAAAATATGGATCAGAACGATAAATATTAATACGACCTTCATAAGGTGCTTTGAATTCATCTAATACTTCAGCAATGTATTTAGGTTCGCCTGTAACTAATACTTTATTAACAGGGAATGTAATTTCAGATTTAAAATCATGAACTAATTTAATAGACATCTTTGTTGTAAAACTTTCTAATTGAATCCAATGATCCCCAGCATCTTCAGTAATAATTTCTGTACCATGATATGTTAATGGTGATAAACCAAAATATTTAGCACGATCATACATTTCATGAGCAGTTTCAGCAGTAATTGTTTGACTGTAAATAACCTCTTTTGTTTTAAAATTAGAAATCTTAGCACCATTAAATGATAAAATATAACCACCTAATTCATCTAACTTCAATTCATAAGCTTCTTTGTAAACCCCAGCAGTAGGTCTACCTGATGCTAATACTATAACAACACCTTTTTTTGCGAGTTTAATCAACTCTTCTCTTGTTTCATCTAAAATATCCTTGTTGGAATTTGTAAGAGTTCCATCCAAATCTAACGCAATTAATTTATACATATTAACCTCCTCATTAACTTTATTATATAAGAATTCCTTTGATTATAAAAGATAATTTTACAAACAGGGATTATTTTTATAATCCCTGTTCAGTCAATTCTCTTGCTACATCATCTTTGATAGTCACACCTTCAGCTTCAAGCTCGGCAATCTTATCAGCAAATTGTGGTAAATACTTCTTATGTGCAATTAACAATTCATCTAATACACGTTTTGCATCAGCACCTGCTACAACTTGTGGATTTAATGTAAATGCTTGTAAAGCTAAACCATAATTTCCTGTAACTGCAGCTTCTTCAACACATAATTCCATATTCTTCATGCATTGTAACCATCCTCTTTCAGCTGGTTGCAATGGTCCAAAAGCAATCGCTTGAGCACCTGTAATACCAACATGCGCAGATACTTCTACAGCTACTTCAGGTGGTAAATCAGGAATTGCACCATTATTTCTTGTTGTTAAAACAATATGTGTATTTGAATCATTATAAATAGCAGCAATCGTTTCACAAGCAGCATCGCTATAATGAGCACCACCACGTTTTGTTAATTGTTCTGGTTTATAGTTTAATGCAGGGTCTTTGTATAATTCAAATAATTCAGCTTCAGTTTGTTTGACTTGTTGAGCACGTGTTCCAATTGTATTATATTCTTCAATAGCATGTGCCAACATTTCTTGTTCGCGATAGTAATATCTATGATATCCACAAGGAATCATTTGCATTTGATCTAATTGTTCCTTAAAGTATGGAACATCAAAGATATTAGCTGGTCTACCACCATCGCCTTCTTTAAACATAGCATCAATGATATCTTGAGTCACTTCTTTACCTGTTTCATCAAAGACTTTATGCCAATGGAAATGATTTAAACCTGCAAACTTATATGTTAATTGCTCAGGGGTTTTACCAATAGTTTCAGGTTCATGAAGCATAGCATTAACAGGTACATTACATAAACCAACAACTTTATCCCATTGACCATATCTTAAAACTGATTCAGTCACCATACCACTAGGATTTGTAAAGTTAATTAACCAAGCATCAGGACATAATTCCTTCATATCTTCTACAATACTTAAAATAACTGGAATTGTTCTAAAAGCTTTAAACATACCACCAGCACCATTTGTTTCTTGTCCTAACATACCATATGATAAAGGAATACGTTCATCTTTAATACGAGCATTTAATAATCCAACTCTAAATTGTGTTGTCACAAAATCAGCACCAGGCAAAGCTTCTCTTCTATCTAAAGTTAAATGAACCTTAACATCATAAGGAGATGCATCCCACATACGTTGAGCCATAGCCCCAACGATTTCCATCTTTTCCTTACCTTCTTCAATATCAACTAACCAAATTTCTTTAATTGGAAGCTGATCATATCTCTTAATAAATCCTTCCATTAATTCAGGTGTATAACTACTTCCACCACCAATAGTAACAATCTTTACTGGTTTCTTTTCCATGTGATCTTCCTCCTATATTTGTCTATATTCTACATGATTTTTTATTTGATAAAAAGGCATTTATGTTGTTTTTGTACTTAGTTCTTTTTAAGTACCATAAAATAATAATTTTCTTGAAACATTGTACCAATATGATATGATAATAATGAGGTGAACATCATGCTTATTCAACAACAACTATCCCAAATTGAACTAACAACAGTTGAAAAGACAATAGCGCAATATTTATTAGACAATAATATCAATATCAAAAATGAAAACGTAAGACAGATTGCTAAAAATTCTCATACATCTCCTTCTTCGGTGATGCGTTTATGTCAAAAGCTTGGTTTTCAAGGTTTTAGTGATTTTAAAGAAGCCTATGTTGAGGAACTACAATATATTGATTCGCACTTTCAAAACATTGATCCGAATTTCCCTTATGATAAAAATGATAAAAATACTGTCATTGCTTCTAAATTAGAATCACTCTATGAAGAAACATTAAAGGATACATTATCACTTATTCATCATGATTCCCTGCAAAAAGCCACTAATGCTTTAAATAAAGCTTCTATTATCTATATATGTACAGGTGGTGTTTCTAGAGAAATGGCCAATATTTTTAAAGAAAACATGTTGAAAATTGGTAAAACGGTTATTATTTACTCACATATGAATGATGTTTATGTGAGTGCCTGTTACTGTGATCAAAATAGTTGTTTTTTAATGATATCTTATTCAGGTGAAACTGAACATACCATTAATGTCGCTAAAAAACTCAAGGAAAGAAACATTCCTATGATTATTATCACATCCTATGGAAATAATACCTTATCACAATACTCTGATTATCAATTATATATATCTACCAGACAAAAACTGATTACTAATTTAGGTAACTTTTCTATCAATCTATCAATTCATTATTTACTAGATGTCTTATATGCCACATGTTTTCAAACCCACTATGATAAAAATCTTGAAAACAAAATTACCTATTCCAATGAAATAGAATCAGGCAGGAAATCAACCAATCCAATACTTAAGGAAAAATCATAACAATGATTTTCTTAAAAATACCATAAAAATTAAAAATATCGCAATAAAAGCCAAAACAACAACACATCCAAATACTACATTAAAAATATTTCTAGATAATTGTTGTTTTCTCACTCTTTCAATAATAAAATCCCCATC
Source organism: Erysipelotrichaceae bacterium (assembly GCA_021200395.1). GTDB lineage: Bacteria > Bacillota_I > Bacilli_A > Erysipelotrichales > Coprobacillaceae > JAJQDJ01. Next base: position 2,206 of record JAJQGQ010000040.1, on the reverse strand, counting down.
TGATTCTTCATAAAAATGAATAAGAATATCTTTAGGATGCCCATATTGTTCTACACAATCCTCATAAGTCATATGAGGATTATTTTTAGTCTCTTTTTCAATTAATATTCTTAAGTTATCATAATAATGCTTTTCTTCAGAAAAATCAGGTAACAAACTTTTAATATCTTTTAAATATTTATTCACATCCTTATTCATGATTATCTTCCCCTCTATCAATAATTTTTCTTATTTTCTTATCCCATAAATCATATTCTTCTATCATTTGTTTCAAATATTCTTTCCCTGATTCTTCAATATGATAATACACACGTATCTTACGATTAACAATTTCATCATGACTTGTAATATAATTATTTTCTAGCATCTTATATAAACATGGATATAAAGATCCCTCTTTTAGATCAATCACATTATCAGACATTTTTTTAATCGTACTCGTTATTTCATAACCATAACAATCCTTTTCCAATAATACAGATAGTATAAGCATATCAAATTTAAAATATATATTCTTCTTAGCCATCTATCTAACCTCACTTAGCCACATTATAACATTTTATTTTATAAAAATATATACCTTTAAAACTATGTATAAATTTATTGATACAATAAATAATCTATGGTACAATAAAAATAGGAAAGGATGATGAAACATGAAAAAACGTTACTATGTATTTCCTCTAACATTTCTTATCTTTATGATTTTTAATATCATTCTCTGTTTTTTAGATAATCAGGCAAACCCTTATAATATTATGCCAAACTCTGTTCTCTACGATTATTTTATTCGTGGTGGTTATTATATTTTTATTGGTATTGCTGCAGTTTATGTCATCTTAAAGTATAAGGAAATATCTTTACAAGAAGCTATGATTTATAGTTTATCTATTTTAGCTATCCTTTTACTTCATATTCCATTGTATATTTTAACGTTAATGAACGATTATTATATTATTATGAATATCCTTATCAGTAATACATTGTTGGTTTTATTATTCTTATTTGCGATAGGAGCATTTGTGTATATCTTTAAACTTGTTTCAAAAGATCAACCCATATCAACATATGAAACAACCCATACTTCTAATAAAATACATATTCCATATTTATTATTTCCTATTGCTTATCTTGCATTTAATGCTTTTGTCTACATTTATTCAACTCATAATAAAATACAAATCCAAACATCTATTTTCGATGCTGTTTTCTATAATTATATTCTTATCGGTATGCATATGATTTTTATTGGTGTTCTTATAACTTATATTATTTTAAAATATCAAGAAATCAATATAAAAGATTGTATGATCTTCATCCTATGTTTTATAGCTATTCTACTATTACATGTGCCATATTATAAGATTTATATTCACTATACCGTTGAATATGATCTACCTACTATAGGTATTTTATTAGGGATTGCTGCTATAACAATGATGTCTAAATTTATAATAAGAAAGAAGGTATCTAGATGAACAATAAATTTTTAAAGGTACTATTTATCCTAACTCTAACTATAACATTAGTAGGATGTAACGATACAATGAATGATACAGGTGTTGATTCCATCTCTGCAACTGAACCTAAAACTGAAGAAATAACAGATGAAGCTATAACGTTATGGGCGAATACATATAACAATCTTACAAATGCAGGATATTTTAAGCAAAAGTCTGAATCTGATTATTATGAAGTTTTCTATGATGATACAAATAATCTATTTTATGGTATATATGTTTCTACTGGTTTAACACTGAGATTAAATGGTATAGATGAAGATGAAAAATATTATGTAGATATTATTAATATTGATGAAAATGGTGAAACCATATCATATGACGAAGCATTTTCTAGAGAAACAACCTATGGTGATATAACAGATACAGATGAATTAAAGCATTATATTGATGAAGGTTTAGAATATTTTTTGAATATTATTCAAATTAATAATGTTATTAATGGTGATTCCAGCTATACATTAAAGATGTGTTCATCCACTACTCAAGATGATTATACTATTATATTCATTAAGTATGTGTATAGGAATGTTTATGTCAATAATACTCAAATGGTTAATGGTTATCGTATCTTTATTAGAGATGACAATGTTGTACAAATACAAACAATCAATTATCAAAGTGATGATTATAATGATTATTATCTTTTATATACATTTATTGTTGATGATATAGGAGAGAAATCA
>JAJQGQ010000107.1 GCA_021200395.1 Erysipelotrichaceae bacterium | reverse complement strand
ATATTTGAGTTAGAAAAAGAGTATACTTTTATAGATATGGTTTTCTGGTGTCTTGTCGCTGGATGTGCAGATTGATGCGGGACCATATCTTTTTTTATTCTGTGAAATTATGTGTTTGATTCGTTCTTTTTCTTTATAAAATGTTATATTATTAGTGAAAAAATAATCATTTTGTGCAATAATAATGGTGCTTTTTGCATTAATTAAATGAAAGGGGATTTTATGCATATGGAAAACAAAGAATTAGATGAGTTAATTCTACAAATTCCCCATGATAATAGTGCTTTTGATAAACTATATGAACAAACAAAAACCATTGTTTTTGCTTATATTATGAGTATTGTCAAGAACTATGATGAAAGTAGTGATGTCTTACAGGAGGTTTATATCAAAATCTTCCTGGCAGCTAAAAACTATACCTCTATGAAAAAACCGTTGGCATGGATTTATACCATTGCTAGAAATGAATGTTACATGCATTTAAGAAGAAAGAAAATTGATCAAGAATATGATGATAATTATTCTATGCCTCAAAATGTCGATATGGATAGTCAAATGATTTTGCAACAATTATTTGAAGTTCTCACTGATATAGAAAGACAAGTTATTATTATGCATTCATTATGGGGTTTTAAGCATCATGAAATAGCAAGCTACTTAGATATACCTATTTCTACATCATTATCTCATTATCGTAGAGGAATGAAAAAACTAAAAAAGGCAGGAGGCGACATGTATGACAAAATTATATGATGCATTTTCTAAGATTACACCAGATAACTTAGATGAAATACATGAACAATTACAATATAGAGACGAAGATATTACTGTTGATATGCCTTCGCCTAAAAGAAGACGACGCATTGCGCCAATGGTAGTTAGTTTATTAGCAGTCATTTTAGTTGTATGTACAGTCACATTTTTCCCATCGTCGACGTCTTCAACCATTATGGCTAAAGTCAATATAGATGTTAATCCAAGTATTGAATTTAGTATTGATGAAAACAATAAGATTGTTGAAGCAGTGGCGAATAATGAAGATGCCCAAAATATTTTAGGGGATATGGATTTTACAGGTAGTGATATCGAAGTGGGTATGAATGCTATTATTGGATCTATGCTTATGCAAGGTTATATTGATGAGTTGAAGAATTCTTTATTGGTATCAGTTATTGGTGATGATGAAGAAGTGAATGAGCAATTAAGGACGAGGTTGACAGCGATGATTGATGAATTACTGCAATCAAGTTCTATTAGTGGTTCTATTATTTCATTAACGCTTACGGATACTTCTTCATTAGAGGATTTAGCGAAGCAATATAATATATCAGTTGGTAAAGCAGAGATTATTCAAGAACTTATAGAATTTAATTCTACTTATACATTTGAATCATTAAAAGATCTTTCTATTCATGATTTAAACATCTTATTAGAAAATTATAATGTTTCTGATGTTACCTTAGAAGGTAGTGCAAGTGTTAGTGAATATATTGGTGAAGATAAAGCAAAGAGTATTGTTTTAGAACATGCTGGTGTATCTGAAAGCAGTATAAGTGAATATGAAATAGAAATGGACTATGAAGATGGTACTATGGTTTATGAAGTAGAATTCAAAGCCAATAAAAAGGAATATGAATATGAAATCAATGCTTATGATGGGACTATCATAGACTATGAACCTAAAAAGTCTTCAAGTAGTTCTAGTAGTTCTTCAAATTCTTCTAGTAATTCATCAAGTTCTTCTAGTAGCTCTTCAAGCTCTTCTAGTTCATCTTCAAACAGTTCATCATCTAGTAGCTCTAGTAGCTCTTCATCTAGTACCACATCATCTTCAAATACTTCTTCTACCAAAATCACTAAAGATGAAGCATTACAAAAAGCTCTATCACATGCAGGTGTTTCTAAGAGTAATGTAAGTGATATTGATATTGATTATGACAAAGATGATAATGTCTATGAAATAGAATTTAAATATAATCATTACGAATATGAATATGAAATCAATGCAAGTACTGGAAGTATTATAGATTATGAAAAGGATTATCATGATTAAGATGGATGCAAGTCCATCTTTTTCTTTGTCCGTTTTTGTGACACGTCTTTTTTTATTGTCGTTAATCATTTAAAATATGAGTAATTTGATACTATTATAAGGAGGAAGCCTTATGGCAAAAAGAAAGAAGCAAAATAAAAAGAAAAAATCATTTTTAAAAATATTTCTCATTATTTTAGCTATTGTTTTAGTATTATCAGGTATTGTTTTTTCATTAGCATATTTTGACATTGTCGATATTCCAGTTATTTCTGATATTTTTAACAAGGAAGAAACAATTGAACAAGATGAAGAAGAGGATGATATAGCACTAGAAGATTTAGAGGATATTGACTTAGCAGAAGAAGTTTTAAATTCTAGTGAAGTTTTAGGGACAATCAAAGTCACAATATCTAGTCAAACAACAATGGAACAAGAGACGGTTGAATTATTTAATGCAAGAGGATTTGATGCTTCACAAGTGACTTCCTCTTATACTATTGATGGAACATATTATAGTGAAGAAGTCATTGATGAAACATCTACAACTTATCATCCTATATATAACCTTTTATATATAAGTGATGATGATTATTATTGGTATATTTATTGTATCGATGGTGAATTCTTTGCTTATCCAACTTCGTATATACTGTCTCATACAGATGAAACAGAAACATATGTATCAGAGAGTGAATATATTATATCTTATGATTCTTATACAAATTATTTTAATCGTATTATACCTAATGATAGTAATATCATAACTGTTGATGAAATCAATGCTGAGACACTCGATGAATTGGCATCTAAGGAGTTGATGGTATCATGAAAAAAATCATATGTTCATTTATTTCCATATTTATTATTCTTACAAATATTGTAGTTGTTACACCTGTCAGTGCTGCAAGTAGTACTGACATGCCAGTAGTTGTTTCGTTGGGCGATTCATTTTCTTCTGGGGAAGGGATAGAACCATATTATGGCCAAGATAGGTCAAACAAATATATATGTGAAGATTGGATTGCTCATCGATCAACATTAGCTTGGGGAGGGCTTATTGAATACAATGGGGTTAGTCTTAATTCTGTTAAAGGAGAAAGCAATAGTGATTTAAATGATGTGTTATATCGTATTTCTGGCGTGGATGATGGCACATGGTATTTTGGTGCAGCTAGTGGTGCAACGACAGAAAATGTGTTGTCAAAAAGTAATGGTGGAGAAAAGCAACCTAAATATGTAACGGTTAATGTATCTACTAATAATGAATATGAAGAAGATTATGTAACATATTCATATTCTTTAGATTATCAAATTGATACCATTACTTCATTACCTGATGATGTAATGGTTGATTATGTCACTTTAACAATTGGTGGTAATGACATGGAATTTTCAACAGTTATTACTAAAGCTATTGGTACTGGTATTGGATTCTCTCCGAACGGTCTTAAAGATATGCTTTATGATAAAATTGGTGACTTTTGGAAAACAGATGGTATTGCTGAAAAATTAGAGAAGGTTTATAAAGAAATTTTGCAGGAAGCTCCCGAAGCAACTTTGGTTGTGGCAGGTTATCCAAGACTTATATATATGGACGATGATGCAAAATCAACGAATAATTGGTGGTGCGGTTATCTTGCTGGTTATCTCATTAATAGTACTGTCGATATCTTTGATAGTTATATTAAACAGATTGTCTATAGTCTTAATACTGATCAAGCTATTTATGTTGATGTTAAGGATGCTTTTAGTGGGCATGAAGCTGGTGCGGATGATGCTTATATAAATGGTCTTATGTTTATATCAAATACGCAAGAGAATATTGATAAAAGCGATGTTATTCAAAAAAATATTAGTAGTGGCTCTATGCATCCAAATTACAAGGGTGCACAAGCTTATGCCAGTGCTGTTCAAGAAGCATTAAGTAAGATTGATAGTGGATTTGGAGATATTACATATAATACAACTTCTACATTGAATGTGTATGATGTTGATTCTAACTTATATGATAATTACACAGTAGAAATAACTGGTGAAAAATTTGGATATCTTTTTGGGATTTTTAATTATGAACCATTAAATGAAGACTATTCTGACATTTTTACCGTTTCAAGCTCAGATTCTATCTCCTTAGAACTGCCAAAAGGCAATTATACCATTACAGTTACCGATAACGATAATGCCTCGAATTATTTCACTAAAGAAGTAGAAATACGTAGTAGTAAAAATACTGAAATTAATATTTATACTGATTTTGAAACAGTGGATATTTTAGCTGATGCAGTTGAATACAATGGTCATTATTATAAATATTTTGAGGATTCTTCTATTACTACGTGGGAAGAAGCAAAAGATTATTGTGAATCATTGGGAGGTTATCTAGTAACAATAACTTCATCAGAAGAACAGAAATTTATTTTTGATTATATTAAACCATTAGCTGGTAGTGAAAACGTTTTTATTGGTATTCAAAATGTTAACGGTTCTACAAATTGGGAAATCTGGGAAAATGGAGAAGAAGTAATATATGAAAATTGGGGTGTTGGTGAACCTGATAATTATAATGGATCACAATATTATGGTGCTATCAGTACAGCATATAGAAGGGGAAAATCATATTTTATAGTTCCTGGACAGTGGGATGATATTGCTAATAATGATAGTTATGTTTATGGTCATTTTATTTGTGAATGGGATGGATAGTGTGAATAAATTATTATGATTAAGATGGATGCAAATCCATCTTTTTTATTGTTTCTTTAAAAAAAAGAAAAATCGAAATTTTCCGCGTATATATAATAGTAGGAGGTATTTTATGCTCTTTCATATATAACTAAATATTATTGCTATCAAAATGATAGCTTAGGCAACTGAGGTTGCCTTTTTTGTTGTTTGAAAGACGCGTTAAGGAGAATTTAATGAAAATAGAAAAGTACAATCCACAATCAGATTTAGGTAAGTTTAAAAAGCAATTATCTTGTCAAGATGTCACTATTGATGAGGCATATCGAAAAGTATTACAGGAACGTTTTTCACATGGTACAAAATTAGGAAAGAAAGCATATGTTAATTTTGTTGGGAATGATACGATTGAATCACTTGATTATATGGGGATTCCTTGTTATAATTTTGCTGGGAACAAAAAAATCAAATTAAATAGTGCTGCTGATATTGTTAATCCTAGAGGTGTAGGAGTGACATGGTTTCATGAACATGGTCATTTGATTGATGATGCCTTAGGAAATATATTAAGCGATTATTTATATGAGAAGCTATTAAATCAGGATGTATTAGATTATCGTATTAGTTATGGTAGAAAAAATAAATTAAAAAATTACAATCAAATTGATTTAGCTATCGGTGCTGAATTAAATGACATGCGTTTGCATTCTGCCGTATCTGATTTGATGGAAGGATTAACTGATGGGAAAATAGTAGGTGTTTCTGGACATGGAATGGATTATTGGAATTATGATCAAACAGCTAGTACTGATGAAGCATTCGCTCATATGTATGAATGTCAATTTGATAATCAAAGATATAAGGTAATGAAAAAATATTTTCCTAGATCCTTAAAATATTTTGAAAAGAAATTAAAAACAATGAAAGGAAGAGTAAAATGAGAATAAACAAACGATTAGATAAGGCTATGTATGATTTTATATGCACTTTTGAATATTCAGCGAATTTCCCACCAACTATAGACTTTGATCAAATTGAATATGGCAAGGAGTTAGAAAAATGTGTTGAAGATAATTTTGATTATACAATTGAAAAGTATGGCACTCATCCTCCAAAAAATTTAGGACGACCTGATGTTATATTGGATTAGTGATATAAAAAACAACTGGTCGATTTGACCAGTTGTTTTTATTCGTATATCGTACTTTTAAACATATCATCAGTTTTAGCATGATCCATATCAAAGTTACTAATGTCTAAATCAGTTAACGCTTTACAACGACAAAACATTTCAACCATGCTCTTAACGTTTGATGTATCAAAACTACTTACATCCAAAGATGCTAATGCTATACATTTTGAGAACATATAATTCATATTTGTGACATTTGATGTATCAAAGTTACTTAAATCTAAAGATGTTAATCTAACGCAATTCTGGAACATTTGATCCATTTTTGTCACATTGGCTGTATCAAAGCAACTAACATCTAATGAAGTTAATTTAGTACAATCAAGGAACATACCTTCCATTGTTTTGGCTTTTGTTGTTGAAAAATTACTACCAAAATCAATCGATTCTAAATTTGAATAATAAGCAAACAAATACGAACCTGAATAAAGCTCAATAGTACCTTCAGCACCGATATATAAATTACCATCCTCATACCATGCCATAACAGATCCATTTTGATATTGAGATGCATCCCATGCATAGCTACCCATATTATCTAAACTATCTACAAAATAAATATGTGTCACTTTAGTACGAATAAGACTATCATTTCCTAATACATCACTATTACTTAATACATTCAATACTTCACTATCATCTTCCATTAAATAATTAGGCAACTGAATTGTAGATTCACTATCAGGTATGACATAATTATAAGTAATATTTTCAGTAGTAATACGACACCTATCTTTTTCAATGGCACTCCATTCATCTTCGGAACCACTATAATAGATAGCTTCAAGATGATTGTATTCAAAAGAATCTTCTCCCATAAATTGTAATCGACTTCCTAAATAAAGAGTCGTAATAGAAGAACATGCATAAAAAGCATCATAATAAATCTTAACAATCGCAGGCAAAGATAATTCAGTTAAACCATCACATTCTCTAAAAGCACTACCATAAATATAAGCCATATTTCTACTTAACTGTAGATTTACTAAACCAGTACATGCTTCAAAAGCATCACCACCAATAGAAGTAACTGTATCAGCCATAGTGAAATCAGTAATAGTACTCATACGATAAAAAGCATAATTACCGATAGACATAACTCCTTCTTCAATCACTACTGAAGTCACACTTGTTCTTATTTCATTTGTTTCATTCCAAGGTGCACTAAAATTGCTATAGTCCTTCATTTCACCATCACCACTAATAGTAAGTGTTGATCCTCTAATTTCCCAAGACAGGCCATCCTCACATGTACCACTATACAATACTTCTTCCTCATTTGTCTCAATAGCTGTTTCATCACTTTCAGTATCTTCGTTTGAACTACCACAAGCAGTTAAACTTATAGCTAATAAAAGTGATAAACAAATAGTACCAATACGTTTTAACATTTTTTCCCCTCCTTATTAATAAAATATATTTTATCAATACTATTAGGTACTTTCAATGTGTTTGAATTTTTTTCTTTGTCCAATTATGTGACACATTGTGTATCACACAATTAGTCAAAATATTACACTTTTTATAAAAATAAATTTGAATTGTTCACAGAATAATAAATGCCGTGTTTTTTTATTCTTTGGACAATGAAGTGGACAAAAAATATTTTTTGGATTCGTTGAAAATTAGTTGATTTCATATATAATTTTATAATAGGTTTGGAGGATGAAGTTATGAGGTTTGGAGATAAATTATCT
>JAJQGQ010000065.1 GCA_021200395.1 Erysipelotrichaceae bacterium | reverse complement strand
TCATAAGCTAACATATACCCTAAACCTTTCTTAGTTGTGATTAAGTTTTGAATATTCAATATTTCTAATTTTTTTCTTAAACGATTCATATTCACACTTAATGTATTATCATCAATGAATTGATCACTTTGCCATAATGCCATCATTAATTCATCTCTAGAAACATAAGTTTCATGTTTATTAATCAATAATTGCATTATTTTTAATTCATTTCTTGTAAGTTCAATAGATATATTATGATAAGAAAGCGTCGCATCTAAAAGATTAAGTATAAGATTTTTATAACTAAGGATGGATAATTGTTTAGAAAATGTATATGTACGACGCATAATAGCTTGTACTTTAGATGTTAAGATATTGAGATCAAAAGGTTTATTGATAAAATCATCACCACCCATATTCATTGCCATGACAATACTCATATTTTCACTAACCGATGAAATAAAGATAATAGGGACTTCTGATTTATTACGTATTTGTTGGCACCAATAGTAACCATTATAATAAGGTAAAGTAATATCTAATAATATGAGATGGGGTTGATATTTCATGAATGACTCTAATACATGTTCAAAATCATCTATGATCATAACTTCATAATTCCATGTTTCTAAATGTTGTTGAATTGTTTTAGCAATGATTTCATCATCTTCTACAATCATAATCTTATACATATATATCACCTAATATTTATTTTATCAAATCAAAAAGAGCAGTACAAGTTAATCCTCATACTGCTTTATCATTAATTGTAGACGTTTTATCATTTCTTCTTTTAAGAATAGAGGTGCTATAACCTCCACTTGATTTTGTAACATCATAAGCCACCCGATTAAACCATCAGATATAGGTGTATCTTCAATAGTTATGAAATATCTTCCATCATGGGTTTCTTCAATATATATATCCTGACCAAAATGAGATACGATTTCTCTTAATATATGTTTATCGCATTTTATTTTTAATGTATCATCAATGTTACTTGTATACATATTAGTCATTTTAGCAACTTGTGAAGTGACATCAAGTTCATCAGACATATCTATATAGGTATTTTTTACTGTTTGAATACTACGCATACGATCAATACGATAAACTGATAAACGATTTTGATGCATTTGATTATAACCTATAACATAATAATGATTATTAGATGATATAATTCTATATGGTGACATATAATATAATTCATTGTTATTACCATGAGTTGAAAGAACTTCGACTAAGTGGTGTTCTTGTATTTCATAATTGATATATTGAAAAGAGATAACTTTTTCTTTTTCGATAGCTTTCATAATAGTGGTTAGATTAATAAGCAATGAAAATGTTTGTGTTTTTGAAGGTGTATCATTGTGAATAAGTCTTTGTTGTTGTATGGAAGAAGAAAAGCATAAAAGCTTTTGTTTTAATGATAGTTTGTCTTTATCGTTAAGATCTTCATGATAAGTAATATTATCTAATAAGAATTGAAGCTCACCATCTTCAAAATAATCTAAATTGAGATAATTTCCACCTCGTTGTATACTTTTTATGAGATTATCATGAAAAATAGGGTAAAAGAATGAATTGATTTGAGCAATAATTGCATATATATTTTTTCTTTCAATATAAATATGATATGTTTCAAGTTGTTGTTTAATCTCTTTAGCTGTTAAATATTCCTGATTGGATGTCATGAATATTTTTAAGACAGCATACATTTTTTCACCCATTTTTTTCTCCTTTAACTAAATGCTAGTTGATAATGATGGTTTGGTAGAGAAGAAGCATAATGTTTTTTTAGAAGCAGATAATAAGTTGTACTAAAGCTATGTATGAGTTCTAACATGGTTTCATTTTCTAGATAGTCTAATTTCATCATATAATGATAAGCTAAATCATATTCATTTTCGATGAGACATATTTTTGCACATTCTTCATCTGATGTAGAGAAATGAACTTGTAATGTTTCCATCAATTTCTCAAAGTTTAAAGATTTGAAATCAATCAAATGTCTAATAACACAATATTTTTGTAAATCAACAGGTTTGACACAAATGCGTGTTAATAGTTCTTCTTTGACTTGATTATAACTATAACAATGAAATAAACTATTCATCATGATAAGATGATATTCCATAGTATTAAAATCATGAGCTTGATGTAATGCCTGTAAAGCATCACTATAAACAATATTAGTAATTGTTTTACAGCTTAGTAATTTTTTTAATTGATGCTGTGTCATACATGAATAAAATAGTTCTTGTAAGTCTTCATCTAAGCATACTTCTAATAAATATTGCTTTTTTTCTTTCCAATTTATTTGATACAAACTTTCATAATCCTTTTTCATATCATTCATCTCCTTACATCTATATTATACTAGATATAAAAAAATCATGTTTTGAGAAAGGGGTCGAATAAGTCCAAAAAAGTGGACTTATTTTTAAAAAGTTACTTTTTTTAAAATGTTAAGCTTATTCAGCTTAACATTATTCTTCATCTAATTGTTGTTTAAGTTCTTCGATTTGATTTGTTAGATCAACAATCTTTTGACAATTTTCAGTTACATCATCATCTAAGTCATCTGAATTTTTAATCAGTTCATAATAATATTGACCTAATTTACAATAAACATCATCACGATCTGTTTCCAGATTCTTAATTTTTAGTTTCAATCTTGCAGTACCTGCAAGTTCCTGAGTTTTATCAATAGCACCTTCAGTTACTTTTGCCGCTTTTTTAGTAAAATCATCAAATAATGCCATAAAATACCTCCTATGAATATTTTTTAATATATTGAACACCTAACCCGCCAACACCCATATGAGCGCCCACAACAGCAGGTAATTCCCTTACTTCTATTTCAATATTACCAATCTTATCTTGAATCATCATTTGTAAATCTTTAGCTGCTTGAGGATCTAATACATGTTCAATAGTAATATGATATTCCTTAGCATTGACTCCTAATTCTACCATACGATTCACCATAGTTTGTTTTGCTCTAGTGAATGTTCTTACAGTAGCTAATGTATCAATCTTACCTCCTAATTCACGATTTAATTCCATAACAGGTACAATTTTTAACATATTAGCAATTAAAGCAACTGCTGGTGTTACACGTCCCCCACGTTTTAATTGTGTCATATTAGGTGTGGTAATAATTGTACCTGAATGTTCTACAAGATTTTCCAACGTTGTTTTAATTTCTTCTAGTTTTTTACCCGCCTTAATAAGCATAGCAGCACATAAGGCTAAATATTTGTGATTACCTGCAGTCCCTTTGGTATCAATAATTGTCATAGGTATATCTACTATTTCAGCTGCCATACGCATGGCATTTAAAGTAGATGATAAACCTGTACCAATTGGTAAACCAATGACTTCATCATAGCCTGCTGCTTTAATTTTTTCTAATGTTTCAACAATATCTCCTGGTATAGGTTGACTTGTTTGTACAGCGATTTTTTCTTTATCCATAATTTCAAATACTTCTAAAGATGTCATATCCCTTTGATCAGCATATGTTTTCCCCTTCAAAGTAATGCAAAGTGGTACAATGTAAATACCTTGATCTTCATATTGACCTATTTCTAATTGGCAACCACTATCTGCTAAAATAGCTATTTTGCTCACAAGTATCCCTCTTTTCTTCATTATTATTATAAATCAATGGTAAAGTTTTGACAATGCTTACTTTAATTTTGTTTTAATTTCTTTTTTATGTAGTTTTCATTATCACTTTACATATTTATTATAATCTATTAATGATAATTGTCAACTCATTCTTCATTTCATCATAAAAATATGATATAAATAAGAAAAGGAAGGGTTATTTATGTTATCAGTTAAAGAATATACAACACATACATTAATCATTAAAAAATCAGAATTTATATGTCATCTTATACCTTGTAACGATATCAACAAGGCCAAAGAACTTATACAACAATACAGTAAAGAAGATGCTACTCATAACTGTGTTGCCTATATTATTCCTCCGCACGAGCGTGCTTATGATGATGGTGAACCATCTGGAACAGCTGGTGTACCGATGTTGAATGTTTTAAAAATGCAAGGATTAAACAATATTATTGCGATAGTGACTCGCTATTTTGGTGGTATTAAATTAGGTGCAGGAGGATTAACACGTGCTTATAGTCAAAGTGTTTCAGAGTGCTTAAAAGTTGCTGAGATTGTAGAAAAAGAGTTAGTAGATTTGTATCAAATAGATATAGATTATACTTATACTAGAAAGTTTGATTATTTGATGAAAACGCATCACATAAAATGTATAGATGTTGCATATAATGAACAAGTCTCATATCAATGTTTCATTAAAGATATAGCATTTATAAATGCTATTATTGAAATGACCAATAATCAAGTCAAATACGAAATTATAGGTCATGATTATATTGAAAAAGATTGACATGAATATTTTCAAATGATAGAATAAACCTCGATAAGGGAGTAGTTAGCACTATATGTGTAATCTTGTCAACACACTGATAATGAATTATCTGGCACGATTTTAAATAATGAGACTTGTCTGTATTTTTTGAATGCAGTCATGTCTCTTTTTTATTAGGAGGAAAGAACATGGGATTTTTTGAAGTCGTATTAATTGGTGTAGGATTATCGATGGATGCTTTTGCAGTGAGTATCTGTAAAGGTTTGTCAACACGTAAATTATCTGCTAAACATGCTTTAATTTGTGGTTTATGGTTTGGGATATTTCAAGGTTTAATGCCAACAATTGGTTATGTATTAGGTGTACAATTTGCGGATAAGATTGAGAGTGTTGATCATTGGATCGCTTTTATTTTACTGGCGCTTATAGGCTTGAATATGATTAAGGAAGCATTAGAGGGTGACGAAGAAGATTTAGAGCCTGATTTTTCTATTAAAGCTATGTTACCATTAGCGGTGGCAACATCTATTGATGCTTTAGCTGTTGGTGTTACATTTGCCTTTTTAAATGTTAATATTATTAGTTCTGTTTTAATTATTGGTTGTACAACATTTGTTATATCTATAGTTGGTGTTGTTATAGGGCATATTTTTGGAACTAAATATAAGGCTCGTGCAGAAATAGCTGGTGGCGTTATTCTTATTTTAATTGGTTTAAAAATTTTATTAGAACATTTAGGTATTGTTGTTTTTTAATTCAAATAGAATTCATATTATTGGATGATAATAATATAGAGGTGAGAATAATGAATGATGTGGCAAAGTTATATCAAGTCTATATTAATCGCGAAGTTGCTACCGCAAAGAATGAAGTATTGAATACACAAAGATTAAATCAAAAAGTTTTAGCATTTTTACATGATTTAAGTGAAGTTTCACAAGAGTCTAGAATATATTTATTTTGGGAAAATAAGGAACCTATTAATCATGATAAATTATTAGAAGTGTATCTTAGTGGTTTAACAATGTTGATGTCTATTGGTTATGAATTACGTATTGATACCATACGTGAATATAAGGAAATACCAGAAAAGATTGATTTAATATCTTTATTTTATAAGATTTATCAATCTATTATTGAAGTGGGGCAAAAATATTCAAGTGAAACATATCAAAATACCATTAATGATTACTTTACTTTAGGTTTTCGTTTAGGTATTCATACTGGTGAAATTATTGATAACTATTAAAAAATGAATCATGTTTTATGATTCATTTTTCATTTCATTCAATAATTCAATTGCATGTGGTAACCAGCCCTCACGTGTTTCAATTTGAATCGTTATTTGGCTATTTTCATATTTAAGTTTAGGTTTAGTGAATAAACGATTACATAGCATAAATAATTGATTACCATCAACATTATTCGAATAATCAGCAGTTAAGGTAATAGAAACAATACCTTTATTTTCTTTTGTTTCAGCAATGAAATCCTGACTACATAATATTTCATATTCACGTTTTAAAACAATGTTATTGACTTCTTGAGGAAGTGACCCATAAAGATCTTTGAGTTCTTTTTCTAATACATCAATTTCTTCTAAACTTTGAGCATTATAAATTTGTTGATAAAGATTTAGTTTCTCAATATCACTTTCTACATAATTTTCTGGTATATATCCTTCTACATTGATATTTTGTGTAGGCACTTCTTTAGTTTCTACTTTCTTACCTTGTTTTTCATCAATAGCATCCTGTAATATCTTCATATACATATCAAAACCAACGGTATCTATAAAACCTGCTTGTTCACCACCAAGAATATCACCAGATCCACGAATAGACAAATCACGCATAGCAATTTTATAACCACTACCCAATTGAGCAAATTCTCTAATAGCTTTTAAACGCTTTGTTGCTTCTTCATTAAGTTGCTTGTCTTTTGCATATAATAAATAAGCATAAGCCACTCTTTCACTTCGACCAACTCGACCTTTAATCTGATATAACTGCGATAAGCCAAAACGATCAGCATCTTCAATAATAATCGTATTAGCATTAGGAATATCAATGCCTGTTTCGATAATCGTGGTACATACTAATATATCATATTCTTTATCAATAAAGCGTTGCATAACGCGCTCTAAAGTGTCTTTATTCATACGTCCATGGCCTACGCCAACACGTGCTTGCGGTACTAGCTGTTGAACATTTTTGGCTACTTGTTCTATTGTTTCAGTACGATTATACAAATAAAATACTTGCCCATTTCGACCCAATTCTCTTTCAATAACTTGCTTGATTAAGGCATCGTTTTTTTCCATGACATATGTTTGTACAGGCATTCTATTAAGTGGTGGCGTTTCAATTTGTGATAAGCCTCGTATTCCCATTAAAGACATTTGTAATGTACGTGGAATAGGTGTAGCTGTTAGTGTTAAGACATCTATTGTTTGTCTTAATTCCTTAATCTTTTCTTTTTGTCTGACTCCAAAACGTTGTTCTTCATCGATACATAATAATCCTAAATCCTTAAATTCAACATCATTGGATAGGATGCGATGCGTCCCTACTAATAAATCAATTTTGCCTTCTTTTAGATCATTCAATATTTGTTTTTTCTGTTTAGTCGTGGTAAAACGATTCAATAAAGCAATATTGACAGGATAGTCTTTGAAACGATCGCAAAAAGTACGATAATGTTGAGATGAAAGAATCGTTGTAGGGCATAAAAAGGCAACTTGTTTTTGTGCTAATATAGCTTTAAAGCATGCTCTTAAAGCCACTTCTGTTTTACCAAAACCTACATCTCCACATAATAATCTATCCATTGGTTGAGGTTTTTCCATATCAGCTTTTATTTCATCAACTGAACGTTGTTGATCAGGCGTTAATTCATAACCAAATTTGGCTTCAAATTCCAATTGTATCTCATCATCCTCAGGATATGCAAACCCTACTTGTTGCATACGTTTGGCATATAAATCAACTAATCTATCGGCTAAATCATCTACTTTATTTTTAACACGTGCTTTGGTTTTTTTCCATTCAACACTGTTTAAAGCATGGACTTTAGGTGGTACACCTTCTCTTGATGAATATTTTCTGACTAATTTAAAATTCTCTACAGGAATGTATAAAACATCATTACCTTTATAAGCAATATATAAATAATCACGTTTTGTTCCTTTTACTTCTAAAGTTTTAATACCCATGTATTGACCAATACCATGTGTATCATGAACAACAT
>JAJQGQ010000092.1 GCA_021200395.1 Erysipelotrichaceae bacterium | reverse complement strand
ATATTATACCACAGTATAAAAATAGGAGGAATAAAAAATGAGTGATTATGATGTTTTAATGACACCAATGAAAGTTGGTAGCATTGAAGTAAAAAACAGATTTGTCATGTGTGCTATGGGTATTCATAGCCACAGATTGGTCAATCCTGATGGTAGTTTTACAGATGATGGTATTCGTTACTACGAAAGAATTGCTGAGGGAGGCGTAGGCCTTATTGTAACAAGCTGCATGACTGTTAATAGTAGTTTTGACATGTCTAAAGGTAGCGAAGCTGCCATGGATAGAGCTGGACAAGAGTTTATTGATAATACTAAGAAGTTTACTGATTGTATGCATAAACATGGTACAAAAGTATTTATGCAATTATCTTCTGGCGCAGGACGTGTTTTACCAGCTTTTATAGCTGAAGGTGAGCCAATTGCACCTAGTGATGGATTACCTAATTTCTGGGATCCTAGTGTAAAACATAGAGCTCTTACAAAAGAAGAAATTCAAGAATATATTGAAAAATTTGGTGATGCCGCTAAGAAATGTCGTGAAGCTGGTGTAGATGGTGTAGAAATTCACGCAATTCATGAAGGTTATTTATTAGACCAATTTACTTTATCATATTGTAATCATAGAACAGATGAATATGGTGGAAGTCTTGAAGGACGTTTGTTATTCGCTAAGAAAATTATTGAAAATATTAAGCAAAAAGCTGGTGCAGATTATCCTGTATCTATGCGTTATAGTGTTCGCTCATTTGTCAAAGATTTTAATAAAGGTGCTTTACCTGGTGAAGACTTTGTTGAAGCTGGTCGTGATTTAGAAGAAGGTTTGAAAGTTGCAAAAATGTTAGAAGATTATGGTGTGGATATGTTAGATGCTGATAATGGAACATATGACTCATGGTGGTTTCCTCATCCTCCTGTATACATGGATGAAGCTTGTAACTTAGCAGAATGTGAAGCTGTTCAAAAAGTCGTTAATATTCCTGTTGTATGTGCTGGTAGAATGGAAAATCCAGAAGTTGCTTTAAATGCAGTAAAAGAAGGAAAAGTTACAGGTGTTGGTATTGCTAGACAATTCTTAGCTGATCCTGATTATGTACAAAAATTACAAGATAATAAATCTGAAGAAATCAGACCATGTATTGCTTGTCATGCTGGATGTGTAAATAGAATCTTCAAGGGACAGGATATCTGCTGTGCATTAAACCCAGCTGTTGCTAGAGAAGATGTTTATGCTATTACACCTGCTGAAACTAAAAAGAAAGTAATGGTTATTGGTGGTGGTATTGGTGGTATGGAAGCTGCTAGAGTATCAGCCTTACGTGGACATGATGTATGCTTATATGAAAAGACAGATAAATTAGGTGGTGTCTTTATTCCAGCTAGTGCCATGTCGTTTAAGGCATCTGATAAGAGACTTATTCAATGGTATGAATTACAAATGAAAGAATTAGGTGTTGATGTTCATATGAATACAACAGTGACAAAAGAACTTATTGATGAAGTCAATCCTGATGTTGTATATCAAGCAACTGGTTCATCTACAAGAAAATTAAATATCCTTGGAAATGAAAAAACAATTTCAGCTATTGATGCTTTAAATAATCCAGAACTTATGCAAGGCGATATAGTTATTATTGGTGGAGGTTTAACGGGTGTAGAAATTGCTTATGAATATGCTAAACAAGGAAGAAATGTAACTGTTCTTGAAGCACAAGATAAGATCCTTAATGTTGATTTAGCTGCTCCTAATAAAAACTTCTTGTTAGCTGCTATGGATGTTTACAATGTCAATGTTGTTGTTAATGCAAAAGTTATTTCTGTTGATGATGAAAATGTTAACTATGAAGTTGATGGACAACAACAAAGTGTTAAAGCTGATACAACAGTTGTATCAATTGGTTACAACTCATATGTTCCATTTGATTCATTGGATAGAGAAATGTATACAATTGGTGATGCTGCAAAAGTATCTAATTTAATGGGCGCTATTTGGACAGCTTATGAAACTGCAATGAATATATAATATAAGAAAGTTCTCTTATTGAGAACTTTCTTGTTAAGTATAAATCACAAATAATTTCGTGCAATATATTGAATAATTCGTGCAAATGATGTATATTATAAGCGTAAGGAGATGATTTTATGGCTACAACAAATATAAGTATACGTATGGATACTGAACTTAAATCACAAGCTGATGCTTTTTTTGGTGAATTAGGTATGAATTTAACAACAGCATTTACAATCTTTGTTAAGCAATCTCTTAGAGATGGTAAAATTCCTTTTGAAATATCATTGAATCAACCAAATAAAGCAACAATTTCAGCTATGTTGGAAGCTGAAAGAATTGCAAAAGATCCAAATGTTAAAGGCTATCATGACCTTGATGCATTATTTGAGGATTTGAATGGATGAAGTCATCAAAATATGAAGTCAAGTTCACCAATCAATTTAAAAAGGATTATAAATTAGCCAAGAAAAGAGGCCTTCCACTAGATAAACTGAATAAAATAATTAGTTCTCTTGCGATGGGAGAAACTCTTCCAGAAAAAAATAAAGATCATGCTTTAGTTGGCAATTGGGTTGGTCATCGAGAATGTCATATTCAGCCTGATTGGTTATTAGTATATTATGTTGATAATAATATATTAGTTTTAACTTTAGTTCGAACAGGTTCACATAGTGATATTTTATAATATGAATTTAAATAAGATGAATTGGAAAATAATCGTTTTAGACGATTATTTTTTTATAATATTTTACGTGCTAATTTTAATATAAGTTTAGCTTCTTGCTGAGCTGATATATTATTAGGCATTTCTAACCACTCTAATAATAAATGATAAGCACCATGGGTTACAAATGATAACGATGCTTTCTTTTCTTCACTAGATAAATCTGAAGTTTTTTCATGAAGTAATGATTCAATCATAGGAATAGAAAATAAACGAGAAGCAAAATCAATATCTGTATTATTTTTCATCAGTAATAAGGCTAATTCAGAATTATTCTTAGCATATTCAAAACAAAGAGCGACTTTGTTTTGAACACTTTGTTGATCATTAAAATCAGATTCCAATAATTTCTTTTCAATGGTTGAAAGAAATTGATTGGATAATTCATTTAAAACATCATATTGACTGCCATAATAATGATAGAAGGTACTTCTGTTAATAGAAGCTAGTTGACATAACTCAGATATAGACATCGCATGAATAGGTTTTTCTTTTGCTAGTTTTATAAATGCATCATAGATTTTATTTTTTGTTTTATTAATTCTTTGTTCGTATTGATTCATCATTTCCTCCATAAACAACAATTTGACTATTTTTGTTGGTTGCATAAACAACACTTGTTGATTATGATTATAACATAGAGAGAAAGGAAATGGAGGCTTGTATGGAATATTTTTGGTATATTGTAGCAGCTGCTGGAGCAGGTATAGGAACAGGTCTTGCTGGTTTATCAGCTGCAACTGTCATGGTGCCTATATTAATTGTATTGTGTCCATCCTTTGGTGGATACTATGGGGCTTATCAAGCTACCGCAATTGCGTTGGCTTCAGATATATTAGGATCAGCTGTCACATCATATACTTATGCGAAAAATAAGAATATAGATTTAAAGCATGGATGGGTCATGATGGCTTGTATCATTGCTTTAAGTTCAGTAGGCAGTTATGTGGCTTATATTGTTGGCAATGTTGTATTAGGTGGATTTACTTTATTTTTGACTTTTTGTATTGGTATCCGTTTTATTATTAAACCTGATACTTCTAAAAAAGGTGCCAGTGCTTCTAATGTTAGATTAGGACTAAAAGAAATTATTATTTCTATATTTTTTGGATTAACTATTGGCTTTGGTACGGGTTTTGTGGGTACTGGTGGAGGCATGATGATGCTTGTGGTATTTACAGCTTTTTTAGGTTACGACCTTAAATCTGCTGTTGGGACAAGTACATTTATCATGACTTTTACGGCATTGATAGGATTTGTGGCTCATTCCATGATTAATCCTGCTATTATATTAGAAAGATGGAATGTTTTAATTCTCTGCATCATTGTAGCAACTACAGCTTCACTTATATCGGCAAGATTTGCGAATAGAGTTGATAATAAAACAGTGGGTTTAACGACTGGTATTATTCTAACAATATTAGGAGCTTGTATGATTTATTTAAATTATTTTGTAGATATGCAGGTACCTGTTATGGTTAGTGAAATATTATATACGTTAGGTATTTTAATTGTATTTTTGATTGTTGCAGTTGCTTTTGCATTATTACTTTTTAAAATATTTCATATTGGTGGAGAAGTTAGAAGAAAGATATTACATACGATTTCTTTTTTAATTATATTAGTGATAATGATAACATCAACACATTGGTATGTACCAGCTATCATATGTATTGTTTTTACAGTTGTTGTTTATCCGATACTATGCTTCTTTGAAAATCATCCATTATATAAAGATTTGTTTCAACAAAGAAATAATGGAGAAGTCAAGAAAAGTCTTATATTATTGTTTGGTAATGCAACAGTATTGATTAGTTTGTTTTGGGGAATATTAGGTAGTGAAATAACAGTTATAGCATCTATATTAGCATGGGGATTAGGCGATGAAGCAGCAGCTTTAATTGGTAAAAGCTATGGTAAGCATCATATTCCGATTAATGATCATAAAAAGACATATGAGGGTAGTATAGCTATGTGTATAGTAGCTTTTATAGCTATTGTTATAACATTGTATGTTGGACATGTAAGTTTATTGAAATCTGTTTTGGTTGCTTTAGTAGGCAGTATCGGAGCAACTATTATAGAGGCTATTAGCATAAAGGGTTATGATACAGTAACAGTATCTTTTATGACATCCATTATTATATTTATAATGTTGCAATAAGATGTATACCAGATATGGTCAATACCAAAGATAACAATTTATGGTTATTATATATAAGAGGTGATAAAAAATATGATAACTTTTGACCCATTATGGAAAACAATGGAAGAAAAAGGTGTATCACAGTATGCATTGATTAATAAATATCATGTTTCTCCTGGTCAAATTACTAGGCTTAAAAGAAACTCTAATGTCAACACTAATACTATTAATACACTTTGTAACATTCTTGAATGTGATATTACAGATGTTATTTCATATACAAGAGATGAAAAATAATCCATAAAAATGGATT
Source organism: Erysipelotrichaceae bacterium (assembly GCA_021200395.1). Lineage (GTDB taxonomy): Bacteria > Bacillota_I > Bacilli_A > Erysipelotrichales > Coprobacillaceae > JAJQDJ01. The sequence continues at coordinate 2,604 of JAJQGQ010000092.1, read as the reverse complement.
ATTTTTTATTAGACAGTTTTCATTCTTTTAACAATATTTAAACCTGTTATAGCTAGGATTGCTATAACTAAACCGATTACAAAGATTAAACTATATGATGCAGTGAAATCATAAATATAACCAATAATAGTGACAGCAAACGCTGCGCCAAAGTTACAACCAAATGTAATCCATGAATAAGATGATGAATAATTTTCAGATCCAAAGAAAATTCTCGTCATAATAGCGAGTCCAACAGCACAAACAGAATAAATAGCGCCAAATAAGAATGCGGCAATCAATAAAGTATACTCAGTTTTAAATAACATAAAAATAATAAGTGCTAACATATTAATAATTATCATAGTATAAACTGATTTCATAATACCTATCATATCAGAAAGTATACCAATAATAAATTTAGAACAAATATTACCAATCATAGTTGCTGATAACATTAGAGATCCTAAAGTAGCACTAAAACCAATACTTAAAGCATATGTAGGTAAATGAGAAGACATAGCTGTAATAGCATTTAATACAATTGCAATGATAAAGAATATAATAAACTTGGGTTGAAGAACTTTAAACTTTGTTTCATCTTCTAATTGTAATTCTTTTACAGAAATATTTGTTTCACTTTCATATTCTTTACCATAAGGTAATCGACCTTCATCTTCGGGTCTCATTTTAAAAGGAAATAATAAGAAAGGTAGAACCAATACAAATGTTAAAATAGCTACGACAAAATAAGTGTTTTCCCATCCTATAGATTCTATCAAATTTGTAAACACTGGTGATAAAACAGCACCACCTACACCACTAAAACAAAATGTTATAGAAGTGGCTAAACCATTCTGTTTATATATCCAATTATTAATAATGATGGTAACAGGAATAGCTCCATACATGGCTGCACCGATACCTCTTATAATCCCTAAAATATAAAATAAAATAATATGATGAGACAATCCCATTGCAAAAGTAGACAAACTCGTAAGACTAACACCTATCAATACCATTAACTTTATAGGAACTCTTTTAATGATTTGAGGAACAAATAAAGCTGTTAAAGCTGTTGCTAGTAAGCAACATGTTGCATGTAGAGTAAACGTTCCTTGTGATACACCTAATGCTGTTGATACAGGCGTATAAAATACGCCTACCGCATTCACAACTATACCGACACTACTAGCTGCTATTAAACAACAACATGCGACAATAATCCAGTACTTAATGCCACTATTTTTCATGAAATACCACCTCATTGATTATATTGTAGCTCATGTATAAATGATTGTCTAACAAAAAAGGACTTTAAGTCCTTTTATTATAATGTTTTCATATTTTTAACAATGTTTAATGATATAATAGTTGCTATCGCAATCACTAAACAAATCGCAAATATCAATGCATAGGAAGCAGTAAAATCATAAATATAACCAATAATAGTTACAGCAAATGCACCACCAAAGTTAGAAGCAAAAGTAATATTAGAATAAGCAGTTGAGTAATTTTCAGTACCAAAGAAGACTCTTGTCATAATCGCTAATCCTACAGCACACACTGAGTAGATAGCCCCAAATAAGAAAGCCGAAATTAATAATGTATATTCACTTTTAAATAACATAAACATGACTAATGCTATCATATTAACAGCTATCATAGTAAATACTGACTTAACAATACCAATCATATCTGAAAGTATACCAATTAAGAATTTTGAACAAATATTACCAATCATAGATGCAGATAACATTAAAGAACCTAATGTAGAAGTAAAACCAATACTCAAAGCATATGTTGGTAAATGTGATGCCATACCTGGAATTGCATTAATAAATATAGCTACCAAAAAGAATATTATAAACTTTGGTTGCATAATATTGAATTTCTTATCTTCCTCTTCTGCAAATTTAATTTCATTCATAGGTAAATCTACTTCATTTTCATATTCTTTATCATATGGTAATCGACCTTCCTCTTCAGGTCTATTTTTAAAAGGAAATAAAATAAATGGTAAAGCTAAAACTATTGTGATTATTGCCACTACAAAATATGTAGATTCCCAACCAATAGATTCAATCAAACTTGTAAACATTGGTGATAAAACAGCCCCAGCAACACCACTAAAACATAAAGCTAAAGAAGTTGCCAAACCATTTTGCTTATAAAACCAATTATTAATAATCGTTGTAACAGGCATAACACCATATAATGCAGCACCTACACCTCTAACAATACCTAAAATATAAAATAACATAATATTATGAGATAATCCCATCGCAAATGTAGAACCAGCTGTTAGAACTGCGCCAATCAATACCATTAATTTTAACGGCAATTTTTTCATAACACCAGGAACAAACAATGCTGTAAGGGCCGTTGCTAACATACAGAATGTCGCATGTAAAGTAAAAGTTCCTTGTGATACACCTAATGCTGTTGATACAGGTGAATAAAATACGCCAATTGTATTCACAACAATACCAATACTACTAGCAGTTACTAAACAACAACATATCAGTATGATCCAATACTTTATACCACCATTTTTCTTCTCCATCACTCAAATCCTCCTCTATTAACTTTATTTTATAATAGAAATATCATGATGTCCTATCT
>JAJQGQ010000018.1 GCA_021200395.1 Erysipelotrichaceae bacterium | reverse complement strand
TCAAATTATTTTGCATTCATTAAAAAGCTACTATATATTTTGGTGGGAATTTAGGATATAACACGCATTCCAGCAATATCATAAATATTATTAATCAAACTACTATAGGTTAAATCTAAGTTTCTTTTTTTCATTTTGCCAATAATAGAATCAATAGATTTAACTCTGGTTTGAATACGATTAATTGGACAACGCATATTATCATATTGATATCCTTTTTTTAATATATTCATTTTGGTTTCTAATTGTTCTAGACCAGCTTCATAGAAAAATATCAATTGCTCAAATTCTTTAGCTTGTGAAGAAATAGTTTCAAGTTGTGATAATTCTACTGTTAATTCAAACATGTTTTCACATCTCCTTAAAAATATAATAACATATCAGTATTAACAAATTGTGGACAAATCTGAAAAGTCGGTTAAATTTTTAACCGACTTCATATTATTCTGCACTATTTTGTTCTTCTTTTAAACATTGTCTATCATAAGCTTTGATAAATGGATACCAAATAATCACTGATATGATGAACATAACAATAAACATAATAACGGCTCTATAATCTAATGTACATAAATATTGGAAAATAGGCATTGGAATATTTGAACTTGCTGCAATGACAGCTTTACTAACTAATCCAAAGTTCATACAACACCAAACTAATCCCATATTAATTGTATAGAAAGCAATCCAAGGAATACCTAAAATTGGATTATACATGATTGGCGCACCATATTGAATAGGTTCAGCAATACCAAAGACTGCAGGAACTATTGATATCTTTCCCATGGATTTTAAACGTTCACTCTTGCAACATACTAAGAATAATAATGGTACTACGTAACAGAAGACACCTGACATTTGAAACATTGGTAAAGTAAATATTTTAGTAGCTGTTTCACCAGCAGCATAAGCAGCTGCATTTTCTGCTGTATTGGCAATTAATAAAGGAAGGATGACACCTGATACAGCATTAAATCCATGAACACCTAGGAATTGCAAGAAGGCAATGATGAATGCCATCAACATACAGAACCATAATGATTCAGAACCTTCAATGGCTGGAGCTAATAAGTTCATAATCCATGCAGGTAATAACATACCAGTCAATTCTTGACAAATCAAAGATAAACCATAGAAGCCACCAACAATTATACACATTGGAATAATAGCGTCAAATGAAGAAGCTACATAAGGTGGAATAGAATCAGGTAACTTGAATTTAATATTATGGACATCACAGAATCTAAGAATTTCCACACTAATTAATGCAACAAAAATTGCTAAGAAAATACCTTGTGATCCTAAATAAGTAGCGTCCATAGTACTAGTACTATCATCTATAGGAGCTGCCAATACGATAAATGCAACTAAAGAAATAATAGCAGCTTGGAGCTTATTTAAATCATATTTTTCAGCATGATAATATGCAATAGCTACAACTGCAATGACACCGAATAATCCAAAAGCTACATTATAAGGAAATAAAATAGCATTTGATACTTCTTCACTAAAAGCTGGAATAAAAGGGAATATATCAGGTAAAGCTGATATTAATTGAAAGATACTGCCAAAGATGGTTAGTGGCATAATAGCCATTAGACCGGCACTGATTGATTGTAAATGTCTCTGAGATGCTAGTTTGTTTCCAAGGTTAACTAGCGTGTCTGTAAATTTGTTCATAATCTCCTCCTTAAATATTTGATGCTATAAAATAGGCATCATTTGTTGCTCCTACAACTTGTCCTAATTTATCACAATCACCAAACATCATAGTTTCATCTGCTATACCATAGAATGAAAAAGCTTCTTGCTTTGCTGGTTTCATTCCGACTGCAATAATAGCCTCATCGCATGGTATGATTTTCTTTTGGTGATTGTTTTCTACTTTTACACCTGTTTGTGTAAAACCTAAACATTTTGTTTCTGTTAAGATTGTTACTTGATCTTTAAATTGATTCAGTAAACGTCTCAACCCTGCTTTATATAAAATATTTCCCTGAGATGCGATATCCTGTCCTGCTTCAATAACTGTGACTTTCTTTCCCCTTTCAAGTAACTCAACTGCAAGTTCAATACCAACTTGTCCTCCACCAACAACACATATATTATCTTTCAATGTATCTAATTTTGGATAGATTTCATCAAAATAATAAACATGCTCATTATCGATACCTGGCATTTTTAAATGATTAGGATTGGCACCAACTGCCACTAATACAACATCTGCTTGTAAAGATTCAATGAATTCTGGTGTAGCCAATGTATTCATCATTAATTGAATATCTCGTTTATGTACTTGAGTATCCAAATAATTTCGATAAGCTAAAAGATCTTGCTTATGTTGTTCATACTTAGCATAATTTAATTGTCCACCAAGTTTATCTTCTTTTTCTATAAGAATAACTTGATGTCCCTTGTCATAAGCAGTTAAAGCTGCTTTGCATCCTGCAGGACCTCCTCCGATAATAACAACTTTCTTTGGATTATTGGTTTTTTCTAAAACTAATGGAACTCTTAACTCTCTACGATATCTTGGATTGACTGAGCATTGAACGTTTGTATGTTCAGTAGCACTATGGTAACAATGCATACAACGAATACAAGGAACAATGTCTTCTCTTTTTCCTTCCAAAGCTTTTCTAGGCATGAATGGATCTGCAACCAAAGGCCTACCAATAGTTACTGCATCTAAACCATCTACTAATAATTGTTCTGCTTCTTCTGGTGTCATAATTGATCCTATAACGCTCACCAACTTATGAGGAAACCTTTTCTTAACTTCCATAGCCCATTTGGCATTTGTCATATGAGGTTCGAACAATGTTTGACAGTGTTTCCCATTAACACTATACCATGATTCTAAACCTAAACTTGGATCAATAATACCATCTTCAGGAAAATATCCAGGTATCATATCCATACCACAAGAAACATTAATCAAATCAACCTTATCTTCAATTCTTGATAATAATGTCATCATATCATCAAAACTATATGATCCCTTAAGATAATCACTCGCAGCTAATAATATAACAATGGGATAATCTTTACCAACAGCTTCCCTAATAGCTGTAACATGTTCGATCGTAAAACGCATACGATTTTCAAGTGACCCTCCATATTCATCAGTACGTTTATTGAATACTGGTGATAAAAATTGCGTTGTCAATTCTTCATAACCAATATAAAGATAAATAAAATCAAAACCAAAGTTTTTAATAGCTGTTGCATCATTTTTAGCTTGTTTCATGATACCTCGTATATCTTCCTTAGTTAGTTCAATTGCTCTTTGACCACTTCTCGTTAAATAAGGAGAAGGCGCAAGAACTTGTTGACCATCATAATGTGCTCTTATATCCCCAGCTGCATCCCTTTTTAGTCTTGGAACACACCATGTACCTGTTTTTGCTCCATATTGTCTAGCAACTGATAAAGATTCTCTTATACCATCACGATCATGTTTAGGAAATGTTCCATCATCGTCAGCAGCTGATTCAATAGAAACAAAATTCATGGCAGCACCACCTATAGATCTATCTATAATACTAACATTTCCGTAATGAATACTAGATAATAATTCATGACTCTTAGGTATCCCCATAGTTGATGCAATGATTCTATTTTTAAGCATCATTTGATTAACTTGTAATGGTTGAAACAAATGTGGATAATATTGATTCATATAATCCCTCCTTTCTCCCATATTCTATTATTTTTATACTTTTATGTGAAATCAACTTTTGCCACCTAAGTGGCAACGAATGAATTGCAAAAAAAGTGAAGCTTGTTATAATATGTTGAAAAGGAGTTGATGGTTATGTTAGAAATGACATCACGACAATTTTTGATAATTCGTTTATTACAGAAAAGTAATGGATCTATGAAAGCTGAAACATTATCTAAAATACTAGATATTAGTACCCGTACATTGCGTAATGATATTTCATCTATAAATACCAATAATAAAGATTTTCATATATCATCTTCTCATAATGGATATTCATTAACGTTATTAACAGAAAATGCTCATATATTGCTTAATGATATAAAAATATCTGAACAAACCAAATCAATGAATATTGTTTTAAAATATCTTTTTGATCATTCTGGAAGTCATCTTTTAGATTTATCATTAGATTGTTATATGAGTGAATCAAGTGTCGTAAGATGTATTAATAATATGAAACCTCTATTAGATAAGTATCAACTTATAATTACACGTCAAAATGATATCTTTACTCTAAAAGGCAGTGAATATAATAAACGTAATTTACTTGCTCATCTTATTCATCAGGAAGCCAGTCATTCGTTAAATGATTTGCAATCATTTCAAATCTATTTTGAAAGCATTGATGCTGATGAAGTGAAACAAATAATTGACAAGATATTAGAAAAATATGAAATAACTGTGGATGACATTCATTATCAAAATTTATTAGTTAATATATGTATTTCGTTACAACGAACTTTATCTGGTGAAAATATTGAACCATTACCACTTCGTTATACAATAGATTCTCATCATCCTATATATCAATTATCAGCACAATTAGTGAAATCATTGGAAGAACATTTTCATATTCATTTTAGTAAAACCGATGTGGAATATATTGAAGTCCTATGTATTGGTTCGATAAAAATGGATGATGAAGATGTAGAAGATAGAATTTTATATAATGATTATAGTTTTGTTTATAAGATTAAAGAAATATTAGATGATACAATGAATCATTTTGCTTTAGATATCGATTATCAAATGTCATTGAATCAATTTGCCTTACATATTCATAGATTATTATTTAGAAGTCAATCAACATTCTACTTTCAAAATGATTTCAATAAGAATCTTCAATATAGTCATCCATTTATTTATGAATTGGCTGTTTATTTTACTTATAAATTAAAAGAGACCTTTGACATTACTGTTCAGGATAATGAAATAGGACTTTTAGCTATATATTTAGGCTTAATGATTCAATCAGATGTACAACCAACAACATTCTTAAAAGCTTTATGTATTTGCCCTGACTATAACGATTTAAGAAAACACTTTGATCATCAATTTATGTTACATTTTTCTGATAGTGTCCAGTTAATAGGATTTGTATCCTCACTAAAAGAAACCAAGAATTATCAGTATGATTTTCTTATTTCTACAATCAATGATTATGAAGATACAGATTGTATCGTTGTTAGTCCGTTATTATTACCACAAGATATTGATAAACTAACATTAAAGATTCAATTATTAAAAGATTGCAGAGAAAAAGAACAATTAAAGAAAGAGTTAGCTAAATATATTAATGAAAAATTGTTCTTTAGAAATGTTAATTTTGATAAAAAGAAGGATGCTATTCTTTTCTTATGTAGCCAAATGTTAAAGTATGGTAATGCTGATACAGATTTTGTAGATAGTGTATTTGAACGAGAAAAAATAACAACCACATCTTTCTTTAATAAATTTGCTATACCTCATGCTATAGAATTTGGTAATGTCAAAACTTGTATTACCTTTTTGATTAATGATAAACCTATTCCTTGGGGTGAAGATAAATATGTTTATCTAGTGATGCTTGTATCTATCAATAAAAAAGATATTGAATCTTTCCAAACTATATATTCAGCTATTATTTATCTTTTAATGGACAATGATGCTTTTGCTAAAATGCTGAATATTGAAACATTTGATGAATTATCTGAATTCTTATTAAGTAATATTTCAACCAAAAAATAAAACCAGTTTCAAGCTGGTTTTAAAAATCATAATAATTTTCTATTTTATATATAATATCCTGATATTGTTTTTTATTTTCTTTTAAGATATTAAGGTAAAAAGTCACATGGGCATTATCATCACTAAAAGGTATAATCGCTCTATGATTCATTGTACCCTCACGTTTAATGGAAAGATTAGATGTAAATGATGGTAATGATGATGCTTTAACAACTTCTACAAAAGTATTGCGATCATCTTGGAATAAGAATTTAGTATTTGGCATATCTTTGATATGCATATCATACCAAAAGCCAATATTACTATATAGAAGCATCGTTTCTCCATCCATATCATGAAATGATACTTCTTTGTTATTGGCTAAGTGATGAGTAGGTGGTAATGATAAATAAAGATCTTCTTCAATATAAGGGATACATATGATATCTTTATCATTGACTTCAAAAGGGGTTATAACCATATGATAATCCTTACTTTTAAGAACATTGATAAGGGCATCCTTATCAAGTATTTTAGATGTTATATTGATATTTGGATATATTTCTTTAATGAGTGGATTCAAATCCCAAATTGGTGCTGGTGTACATGAAGCAACAGATATCATTTGATGACGTTTACTATAGTCCTGGACTTCTGCAACCATTGAATTAATAGATGATAGAATTTCTTTGGAACGTTCGACAATTAATGCACCATTTTCATTCAATACCACTTTATTAACATAATGATCAAATATTTGGACTTCTAAATCATCCTCTAATCTTTGCATAGAACGAGACAGAGCAGGCTGAGATATATGTAATTTTGCTGCAGCTTTAGAGATAGTTCCACTTTCAGCAATACATACTAATTGTTCTAATTGATGAATCTCTATCATATATACCTCCTACCAAACTTCTTCTTTAATACCTTCTTGTAATAAATTTACTAATGTAATCATTTCTTTTTCGATTGTATACATATCTCCATAACTACAATCTATCTTTGCATACATCAAAGGTACTTCTTCACTTAAATCTTCACACATCAATTCATGAAATTCAAATAATAACATCTTATGATCAATCTCGAATATTTTATCTTTTTCCTCTTTTGTTAAAGGATTACCAGGAATAAAATGATCCCAAATCATATTTTGTAATTTATCTTCTACTTCTAGATAATAATCTAATTGCTCTTTAACGGGTGTTGTTACATCAGATAAATAAGCCTCACTAGCATCATGTAATAAACATCCTAAAGCAATACGATCTCCATAATCTAAAGCCATTGCTTCTTTAGCACAATTAATTGAATGTTGCCCAACAGAATAAAAATATATTAAATGCCCATTACCTCTACAAATCATCGATAAAGCATGAGCAATATCGATGATATCAATCTTTTCATCAATAGGATTCATAGGATCAAAATGTTTACCTGTAAATGTTGTTATATAACTCATAAGTCATTTCCTTTCTGTAACAAAATTTTAACATGTTTTTGTATAAAAAACAAAACATTCCTTGTTAGGAATGTTTATATAATACGAGGTCTTATTTGTAGATGGTGATTGAGCTTCTGAGAAACAAATTATATTTGTCATTATTGATATCCTTCTTGAGGAGTGATAATGTTGTTTCTTAATCTTCTATTGTCTGTCATAGCAGGTGTAATAGCTTATTACATTTGTAAATGGTTGGATAGACAATTTTTTGACAATGATCAACCGAAAAAGTGATAAATCACTATAAAAATTAGGAAAAGGTATGAATCGCTATTTCATACCTTTTCTGTTTGTGACAATATTGTCTTCTTAATCTTCAAGTGAATTATAACATCAGGTTTGTACTATTTCAAGAAATTAGTAAGGAATTATTGAGATTTTTTTATCCTTTATATAATACGATAGATTCATAAGGTCTGATTTGTAGATGATCGCTTAATGTATGTTGATCATAATTAGATATGAGTACTTCATAATCTTGAATATCTATGTCTATTGATGTATTGACATCATAGAAGTTATTAATAACAATTAATTCTTCATTATTATATTGTCTTTTATAGGCATAAATATAAGGATGA
>JAJQGQ010000298.1 GCA_021200395.1 Erysipelotrichaceae bacterium | reverse complement strand
ATCATATACCAGATGAATTTCAAGAATTAGTCTTTTCTAGAGAAACTTTAGGTAGTACAGAATTTGATGGTATTATTGCCTTACCTCATGCTATTTATCCTATCACTGAAGAAACATTTATTGTTGTGGCATTATTAAAAAAACCTATTTTATGGAATAAAAATAAGGTTAGCATTGTCATTATGTTATCATTGTCAATGAATGAATCGCAATATGGTGCTAATGAAATATATCATATCATTACGAAAATTCTCTCACAGAAAGTATTACAAAGTAAATTGTTAAGATGTCGTAATTATGAAGAAATGATATCTTTATTAGGTGAATATTTATGATTAGAGTATTAATTATATGTAGTGCTGGGATTACTTCAAGTATGATTGCCGATGAATTAAATCAGTCGTCTGAAGGAAAATATATAGTAACTAACATGAATATTTCTTTGGCATTAAAAGAGTATTGGAAATATCAACTTATTTTAGTGGCTCCTCAGGTAAAATTTTTGTATGAAAAAATAGAAGTCTTGGCACTAGAACACAATATTCATCACCAATTACTGGATTTTGATAAATATAATACAAAAAGCGTGAAAGATATAGTAGACTCAACGGTTACTGAAATAGAACAAAAAGTTATGCATATTTGTTTTATTAAAGACAAGCATACAGGTTATTTACCAAATTTATTTATGAATAAATTGGTTAGTGAATTGGAAAAGAATGATGTTGTTTGTATGTCACATATTGAAGTGTTTTCAGATGATGTTTTTAACAATAATTTTGATATTTATTTAATAGAACCTAAGCTTATGTTTTATGTTAAAGAAAATGATAAAGTATGGATCATTCGTACTCAAGAATATCAATCGTTGATTGTTTCTCCAACTATAGAACGTATTTTAAGCTTTCCAAAAGATGTGGAAAATAAATACCTTTAAAAAGTTACATAAATTATTTTATACTTAAGACGAGGTGAAAATTTATGAAGTTAATTGTAAGAGCTGATGATTTTGGTATTGCTGATAGCGTTACATGGGGAGCATTAAGAGGATTTCAGGAAGGAATAGTGACAAGTTCTGGAGTTATGACTAATATGCCTTCAAGTGAAGTGGCTTGTCAACAAGCCAAAATTCACCCAGAATTTTGTTTTGGTCAGGATATCAATATTGCAACAGGTAAATGCGTTGCTCCAAAAGAGAAATTACCAACTATGGTTAATGAGGAAGGATATTTTAGAAGATCTGGTATTATCAGAGAAATGATAAAAAAAGGTGAGGAACCTTTCCCTTATGATGAAGTTTACTTAGAAGTTGTTGCACAGGTTGAGAAATTTATTTCTTTAGTAGGAAGAAAACCTGCTTATCTTAATGGACATGCTTTTAGAAGTCCAAACTTTTCTAAAGCTTTAAAAGATGTTGCTGATCAATATGGACTTATTTGTATGGATGAAATAGTTGAAAAATATGACTTAGAGAATTGTGGATTTAAGAGCAGTGGAAAATTTGCCCAGGGGTGGTATCAATTGCCTTTTAAAAATGATACTCAATTAGCAACAGATTCTGAACAATTTTTTATAGATCATTTTGATGAATTATTAGTTCGTGATGTGTCTTATATTATTTGTCATCCTGGATATGTAAGTATGGATTTAATGGAATGTTCTACTCTTAATTTAGTCAGAATGAAAGACTTACAAATGTGTATTTCGCCAAAAGTTAGGGAATTAATCGAAAGTCATCATGTAGAATTAATCAGTATTAAAGAATTTGTTGAAGAATATGATAAATAAAAAGGTTTGGTCTCAAACCTTTTTAAATGGTGATGAAGAATGCAAAAAATAAAAATGATTGTCATGGATTTAGATGGAACTTTATTAACTTCTCAACGTACAATTTCTCCTTATACAAAAAATGTATTAATAGAACTTCAAAAAAATAATATTTCAATAATTTTAGCAACAGGTAGAATTTATGACAAGGCAAAAGATATTGGTAAACAATTAGAATTTTTTCGATATCCACAAAGTGGCTATATATGTGTTAATGGATTAAGACTTTATGATAACAAAGGTCAACTTTTATATCAAAAACCAGGTCTTTCATACAAAGACGTACAAATATTATCAAAATATGTTGTTAAATACCATGCTTCCATGAGACTTGTATTTGAAAATCATGTTTATATTTTTGATAAAAATAATCCAATTCAATTACCAAACTATTTCAAGAATACTATAAGAATCAATAATATAGATGACATTCCCTTAGATGTACATGATCAATTATTGAAAATAGTTATTATGCAATCATCAGATAAAATAGATAAATTAATGAATGTATTAAAAGATTTATCTTATGAAATATGCAAAGTAGAAAACGATAGTATCGAAATAACACCATTAAATGTTAATAAAGGAAATGGCTTAATAAAAATGAGTCAACTAAAACATATTGATTGTGAAAATGTAATAGCTTTTGGTAATGGTGAAAATGATATTTCCATGCTTAAAGCTGCAGGTAGAAGTATTGCAATGGGAAATGCATTTGATAATGTGAAACAAATATCAGATGATGTTTGCTTGGATCATGATAGTAATGGTATTGGTATTTATTTATCTTCATTGATGCCAAAAAAAGATGTCATGAATTAATTCATGGCATCTTTTAATTTATTACTAGGCTTGAATGATACAGTCTTACTTGCAGGAATGATTATGTATTCTTTAGTTTTTGGACTAACGCCTTTACATAGTTGACGATTCTTATATTTAAATGTTCCAAATCCTGATATTAATACATTGTCACCATCGATAAATGCTTCAGTCATAGTTTCAAATATAGTATCAACTAAGGATTCAGTTTCTTTTTTAGTTATGTTCTTTTTTGTCCATTATATCACCTCCTCAATACCAAGGTCGTATAACATTTCATATCTAAGAAAACAATACTAGTTGCAATTACATGATGAAAATTTTTTTATCAATAAATGTGAAAAAATAGATTTGTAATGAAATAAAAAAACTGTTGCATTTGTCGAAATAAACATATATAATATGTCTTGTTGGTAGACACATAATATAATGTGATGATCAGGACAGAGATTATAAAGCGAGTCGCGTAGAGATTTGTTGGTTGGTGGAAAACAAAAGACACTTTAAATCTGGATCACCTGTGAGCAGATTCACTGAAATAGAGTAAGTGAATACGGGAACTCCCGTTATAGAGTAGGATATTGATAGATATCTATGAGTGTGCATTTTGTGCAAAGAAGAGTGGTACCGCGGATGTTAGAAATTCGTCTCTTATGTTTATACATAAGAGACTTTTTTGTTTTAGGAATAGGGGGAATAGTGTGGCAAAAGTATTAGCAGTTAATGCAGGAAGTTCATCATTAAAGTTTCAATTATTTGATATGCCTCAAGAAGATGTTATATGTTCAGGGGTTGTTGAAAAAATTGGTTTAGATGAAGGTATATTTACAATCAAGTATGGTGATCAAAAGAAAGTATTGAATACGGAAATTAAAGATCATCAAGTGGCGGTTGATTTGTTGTTGGAAGCATTAGTGAATGAAGGAATTGTTGATTCTTTAGAAGATATTGATGCGATAGGACATCGTATGGTGCATGGTGGGGAAGCTTATAGTGAAAGTGTTGTTGTGAGTGAGGAAGTTGTAGAAACTGTATCCCAGTTTAATGAATTAGCACCATTACATAATCCAGCTAATTTGATTGGCTTAAGAGCTTTTCAAAAAGCGTTACCTAATGTTCAACATGTGTTTGTTTTTGATACAGCTTTTCATCAATCAATGAAAGAAGAGAATTACTTATATCCTTTACCTTATGAATATTATACAGATTATAAGGTAAGAAAATATGGTTTTCATGGAACAAGTCATCAATATGTTTCACAAGAAGCTATTAAGATGCTAGGAAATCCTGATCATTCTAAAGTGATTGTATGTCATTTAGGTAATGGTGCAAGTATATCAGCGGTTAAAGATGGAAAGTGTATGGATACATCTATGGGCTTTACGCCACTAGCTGGAATTATGATGGGTACGAGAAGTGGAGAAGTTGATCCATCTATTATGCCATATTTAATGAAGAAGTTAGATTGTAGTGCAGATGAAGTGTTAGATATTTATAATAAGAAATCTGGTATGTTAGGTGTATCTGGTATTTCTAGTGATGCAAGGGATATTGAAGAAGCTTATAATCAAGGTAATGAACGTGCTATTTTAACAAGTAAAATGTATGCACGAAGTATCTCTAAATATATTTCACAATATTATGGAGAATTAGGTGGATGTGATGCAATTGCATTTACAGCTGGTCTTGGTGAAAATTCAGCATATCTTAGAAAAATGATCATTGATGATATTAAAGAGGCGTTTGATATTGTTTTAGATGATACACTTAATGAAACGAGACAATCTGGCAATAGAGTGATATCAAAAGACAATTCTCATATAAAGATTATGATTATTCCAACTAATGAAGAAGTCATGATTGCAAGAGATACTGTTCGATTATTAAATTTATAAATAGGAGGAAAATGAGGAAATGAATGGTTTAACTGAAATTCGTTGGCATGGTCGTGGTGGACAAGGTGCTAAAACAGCTGCTTTATTATTAGCTGATGTAGCTTTTAATACTGGTAAGTATGTTCAAGGTTTCCCAGAATATGGACCTGAACGTATGGGTGCCCCTATTACGGCTTATGATCGTATTAGTGATAAAGAAATTAGAGTGCATTCTAATATTTATGAACCTGATTATGTAGCAGTGGTTGATGATACTTTATTACATTCTATTAATGTTACTGAAGGTTTAAGTAAAGATGGTGGTATTTTGATTAATACAACAAAATCTAGAGAAGAGATTTTACCTTTATTACATGGTTATGAAGGTGAAGTTCATTTGATTGATTGTCGCGATATTTGTCATAAAACATTAAAGAAATATTTCCCTAATACACCTATGTTAGCAGGTATTGTAAAAATTTCAGGGGTTATGGATGAAGAAACTTTCTTAAAAGAAATGGAAGGATCTTTAAAACACAAATTTGCGAAAAAACCAGAAGTCTTAGAAGGTAATATGCAAGCATTAAGACTTGCTTTAAAGGAGGTACATTAATATGGCATTACAAGCAAAAGATATTAATGAACAAACAAAATGGCAGGATTTAACAGAAGGTTTACAAATCTATGAACCTGCAACTTCACGTTTGTTTGAAACTGGAGAATGGAGAACACAAAGACCAGTTGTTGATTATGATAAATGTATTCATTGTTTATTATGTGTGCCTTATTGTCCAGATAGCTGTATTACAGTTAAGGATAATAAGAAAAATGGTTTAGATTATGATCATTGCAAAGGATGTGGCATCTGTGCTGCAGCATGTCCATTTGGTGCAATTACAATGGTGGAGGGAAATTAAGATGGCTAAAAAAGAACGTATGAGTGGTAATGAAGCAGTTGCTTATGGTATCAGACAGGTCAATCCTGATGTTATGCCTGCTTTTCCAATTACTCCTTCAACTGAAATACCTCAATTTGTTTCTACAATGATTGCAAATGGGGAAATTGATACAGAATTCATTCCTGTAGAAAGTGAACATTCATCAATGTCAGCAGCGATGGGATCTGAAGCCGCTGGTGCACGTACTTTAACTGCTACTTCTTCAGCAGGTCTTGCATTTATGTGGGAAGTATTATATGTGGCTGCGTCTTCAAGATTACCTATTTGTATGACCGTTGTTAACAGAGCTTTAACTGGACCTTTAAATATCAATGCTGATCATAGTGATAGTATGGGTGCGAGAGATTCAGGCTGGTTACAAATCTATGCTGAAACCAATCAGGAAGTTTATGATAACTTCTTACAAGCTTATCGAATTGCTGAACATCCTGATGTAAGATTACCTATTATGATTTGTCAAGATGGTTTTATTACATCACATGCAGTGCAAAATATTACATTATGGGATGATGAACCAATCAAACAATTTGTTGGTGAATATAATCCAGAACACTATTTATTAAAACATAATGAACCTATGGCTGTAGGACCTTATGCTGTATCTAATTATTGTATGGAAGCAAAAAGAGCACAAGCTGAAGGTATGATCAAAGCTAAACAAGTTATTTTAGATGTTGCTAAAGAATTTGAAGAAGTGACTGGTCAAAAATATGGCTTATTTGAAGCTTATGATTTAGAAGATGCTGAATATGCAATGGTTGCTATTGGATCTATTTGTGGTGGTATCAAAGATGCTGTTGACGAATTAAGAGCCCAAGGTATGAAAGTAGGTTTATTAAAGGTTCGTGTTTATAGACCATTCCCAGCACAAGAAATTGCTGATGCTTTAAGAAATTGCAAAGCAGTTGCTATTTTAGATAGAGCAGAAGGTTATTCTACTCAAGGTGGACCATTAGGTGCAGATGTTAGAGCAGCTTTATGTAAATATAAAGTAACGGCAGAAAATGTTAATATTTTATATGGTTTATCTGGTAGAGATACAAAAGTTGAAGAATTGGTTGAAGTATATCATCAATTAGAACAACTCGCTAATGGTGAAAATCCATTTGATGAATATCCATATTTAGGATTGAGGGGGTAAAGACGCATGGAAAATAAATTTGATTTTAGAGAAATGCAAGCAAGAGAAGATCGTTTTGTTCCAGGACATAGAATGTGTGCTGGATGCGGTGGACCTATTGCTGTAAGAAATGTATTAAAAGCATTGCATCCTGGTGATAAAGCTGTTATTGGTAATGCTACAGGATGTTTGGAAGTTTCTTCATTTACTTATCCTTATACATCTTATACTGATAGTTATATTCATACTGCTTTTGAAAATGCTGGTTCTACAATGTCAGGTGTTGAAACAGCGTACAAAGCATTAAAGAAAAAAGGTAAAATCACTGATGAATATAAATTCATTACCTTTGGTGGTGATGGTGGTACTTATGATATCGGTTTACAATCTTTATCAGGTGCTATGGAACGTGGTCATGATATGGTTTATGTATGTTATGATAATGGTGCTTATATGAATACTGGTATCCAAAGATCATCTGCTACACCTATGTATGCTGATACTACAACAACACCAGTAGGAAGCCATTCAAATGGTAAACCACAAACAAGAAAAGACTTGGCTGCTGTTATGGCTGCACATAATATTCCTTATGTAGCACAAACAACATTTATTGGTAATATGAAAGATTTATATGATAAATCTGAAAAAGCTATTTATACGCCAGGACCTGCATTCTTAAATATTATGGCACCTTGTCCAAGAGGATGGAGATATGATGCACCAGAAATCATCGATATCTGTAAATTAGCCGTAGAAACTTGTTATTGGCCATTATTTGAAGTTATTGATGGTAAATGGATTCTTAACTATAAACCAGAAAAGAAATTACCATTAGAAGAATTCTTAAAGACTCAAGGTCGTTTTAAACATTTATTTAAACCTGGTAATGAATATCTTATTGAAGCCTTCCAGGAAGAAGTCGATAGACGTTGGGATGAATTATTAGTTCGTTGTGGTGAAAAATAGGCATGTACATACATGCCTTTTTATGTTCGTGTAAAATAATGCTGAAATTTATAAATAATACATGTAAAATAATGTATAAAACAAAGAAAAATGCATTGAAAATTACACGTATATATGATAAGGGATAATTGGAGATGGTTTTATGTATAGAAAAATTATAAAATATCTTGAAACATGGAAAGATAATCCATATCTTGAAGCCTCTCCTCCCCAAGTCAAGTTAAAATTTTTTTATTTTTTATAAACTAT
>JAJQGQ010000066.1 GCA_021200395.1 Erysipelotrichaceae bacterium | reverse complement strand
GTCATATCTTTAATATATCCTTTGCCATTACTGGTACGACTAATATCTTCATCATGAATCAGTACTAATTGACCATCTAATGTCATATGTACATCGGTTTCAATACCATTAAAGCCCCTTTTATAGGCTTGTTTAAAAGCTTCCATCGTATTTTCAGGATAATAAGCACTATAACCACGATGTGCTAACTTAATCATTTGATTGCCTCCTCATTTATGATAAAATCATTATACATAAAAAAGGAGGATATGCAATGATTAAAGCAATATTTTTTGATATCGATGGAACCCTATTATCACATACTACTAGATCTGTTAGTGTTTCTACCAAAGAAGCATTACGTTTACTAAAACAAAAAGGTATTTATACCTTTGTAGCTAGTGGTAGGCACATATCTGAAATGAAAGATTTACCAATTAATGACTTAGATTTCACAGGTTATATTACATTAAATGGTCAGTATTGTTTTAATAATGATGGTATGATTTATGATTTAGTGATTGATCAAAATGATATTAATAACATCATTCATTCTATTGATAAATATCCTTTTCCTTGTATATTTGTAGAAGACAAACTCATGTATATTAATTATCATAATGATGTTGTCCAACTAGTTCAAGATGCTATTTCATCCCCACTTCCAGATATAAATGATTTACATCGTGGATATCATCATAAGATATATCAAGTAATTCCTTATGATATTGATAAAGATAAAGAAAAAGAAATTCTTAAATTGATGCCCCATTGTAAGGCAACACGATGGCATGATTTAGCAATTGATATTATTCCTAAAAATGGTGGTAAACAAAATGGTATACAACAAGTATTAAATTATTATGGTATAAAACAAAATGAAACCATGGCTTTTGGTGATGGAGATAATGATATTGATATGTTAGGTTTTGTAGAAATTGCGATAGCGATGGGAAATGCCACTGATAATGTTAAAGAAGTGAGCGATTATATAACGGATGATGTTGATAATGATGGTATCTATCATGCATTAAGTAAATTTAAGATAATTTAAAAAGATCAGGAAATCCTGATCTTATGCATTCGTTAAAACTTCTGTAATAACTGGAACAACTTGTTTTTTACGTGAAATGACACCTGGTAGACTTGCTTGGCTATCATTTAACGTAACATTAAATGCTTCCTCTACATATTCTGGATGAGGTCCAGCAACAAAGACTTCACTTGTAGCATTAATAACATCTGTTAATAATAACATGGCGAATTCCATACCATTTTTGCTAGTAACTGATTCCATATAATTAAGCATATCTTGTTTATATGGTGCAAAACCTTCAATATCCATCGTATTAACTTGAGCAACACCGACAGATTTTTCACCAAAGTTAAACTTCTTATAATCTGAATTGAAGATTTCTTCAACAGTTTTACCAACCAATGAAGTACCAGCCTTAAACATACTCATACCAAATTCTTGAATATCCACACCTGCAATCTTTGCTAATTCTTTAGCAATTTTTGTATCTTGTGGTGTACATGTTGGTGATTTGAAAATAAGTGTATCACTTAAAATAGCTCCTAACATAATTCCAGCCATATCTGGTTCGATGTCTAAGTTGTTTTCTTTATAACATTTTGCTACTATTGTAGCTGTACAACCAACTGGTTCAGCTCTAAATAATACAGGACCAATTGTTTGAATATCAGCAACTCTGTGATGATCTACGACTTCTAAGATTTCAGCTTCTTCAATACCATCAATAGATTGACTTCTTTCATTATGATCCACCTGAATAATCTTTTTCTTTTCACCGTTTAATACTTGGAAACGTGAAACAGAGCCTACAACACGACCCATAAAGTCAATAACTGGATAACTACGATAACGTGTTTGACTCATGACTTCTTTCACATATTCTAAGGTATCATCAGTAGAGAATGTCATCAATCCACCTTTTTGCATAACATATTCTACAGGAACAGCTTGAATAATTTGTTGTGATGTCATAAAAGTATTAAATGGTGTTGAAATAACAGAAACATGTGCTTTAGCGCATTTTTCTAATGCATCATCACTAATTGTGAGAGAACCTGTTAAAATAATCAAAGCCACTTTGCATCCTACGAAACGATCAATGGCTTCATGGCGATCTCCTCCAACAATAACAATATCATTTTCATGAATACGTTTGCTTGCCTCCTCAGCAGTCATGGCAGCAACGTGAATTTCACCTTTAACTGTTTTTAAACCCTTATCCAAATATAATATACTTGCTTCTAAAGTATCAATAACATTTTCGATAGGAGTATTAGCTTGTTTTAAGATATTACTATCCCAATCATCCATATAACCTTCAATAATATTTGATGTTGATAATAATCCTAACAACTGACTATGATCATCTAATACAGGGGCACTCTTTAAATTTTGTTGTTTCATTAAAGACCATGCCGTCTTTAATGTTAATTCTTTTGAGAAGACTGTCGCTTTATCATATTCTAAATCTTCTACTGTTTGTTTTGCTGATTTCATTATAACTGGAACTTCAGTATGGAATCTTTTTAAAATATATTCAGTTTCTTTATTAATTTCGCCAAGTCTGACAGGTACAGCATTATAACGACCTATTCTAAAAAGAAAATTTGCATATGCAATAGCACTACAAATAGAATCACTATCAGGATTCTTATGTCCAGTTACAAAAACAACTTCTTTCATTTTTTTCTCCTTTCTACATTTTCTTTAAATAACGATAGATTGTTGGTTCACTTACTGCTAGTTTTTCTGCTACCAAAACAATAGCTCCCTTGACTTTAAAAGTACCTTTCTCTTGTAAATATTTAACAACCTTAATCTTTTCTTCAACATTAAGTCTTTCTACAAGAAAATAGCTAGGGAATCCCATTTGTTCTAAACATTCTTTAATGTACATATCAATCATTTCATCCAATGGTGATGATAAGATTTCAATTGGATTATCCATCTTATATTCGACATCTTTACTTTCTTTAATGCCTAGAATTCTCTTAATGGTTGTTTCTAAGTATTCATAATCAGAAATATTAACATTGATACAAAGCATACCAATCGGTGTTTCTCTACCTTCTTCTTTAATAAAGTAAGTTGCAGAACGCATTAATTTCCCATCTGGCCCAGTTGTTTTATAGTTTACTACGAAATCTTTATCTTTATATTGTTTAGTTTCAAGATAATGAAGTGATAAATTAGATAATTTTGCTCCAATATCTCTACCTGATAAATGATTATTAGCAATTGCCACTACTTCTTGCTCTTTTGTCGTTAAATCATGTAAGGCTATTTCTACATTTTCACCTAACGCTTCTCCTAAAAATTCGACTAGCTTTCCATATGGTTCTAATAACTTATACATGTTTCTTACCTCCAATTCATATTATACAACAAATAAATCAAAAGTCCTAGTAATTTTTCTTATCATGATAAAAATTTAGATAGCGCTTTCAAATAATGAATACTTATGATAAAGAACCTACTCAATACGAGTAGGTTCTTTATCATCTAAATATATCAATATCCTTGTGATTAATCCTGCAAGGCCAATACCAAATAAGCCACCTGTTATAGCTCTTCTAAAATTTGTAGATAATATACCAAAAAATGTCTGTGAACTTCCATCAAATATCATTGGTATAAGTAATACTATAATTAACCAATATCTTAATTTAATGTTTTTGTAATAAAATAAATACAACATTATCGCAAACATCAATATTAGAAATGTACAACGATAACATAAAGGAAAACAAAAACCAAATATATGTGGTGCTCTATCACTATATCCATTACATATTGGTACTTCTCCTATATGCGATAGTCTATCAAATAGTATTTCTAACATTATTTAATCATCCCATAGTTTTTCTTTTTATAAGTAAGATAGTTTAATATTAATAATACAACAATATCTAAAATAAAGACAAAAATAATCATCATAGAATTACTTGTAATATTACCAATAAAACAAATAATAAACTCATTAATAAGCATTACAATAACATGTCTTACAAATTCTAAAGTTGTGGTTTTCTTTGCTTTTTCTAGCATAGTACACAATGAAACACAAAGCAAACCAACACAACCAAACATCAAATATTGAATCATAAGATTCAAATCATCTATACCTGTTAAAGCAAAGCTTTGAAAATAGCTTAATCTAAGTATTAATAATAATGTATATCCAGTGAAAACACCAAAAGGAAAACCAACCAAACATCTTAATTTTAATTTTCGCATTTTAATCACCCATTTCTAAATAGAAATATACGCTTAATTTTTATAATTGTCTATTATTTTCTTAAACAGAAAGAAATGTTAATATTGACTCTCAATATGTTGTATAATTTCATACAAATATTTATTTTGAGGTACTTCAATATGATATTTTTTAGCTAATGGAATAATTGTACCTGAAAATAGCTCTAATTCTGTTTTTCGATGTGCTAAAACATCTTGACGCATCGAAGGCATCGCATCATGACCTAAAGCATCAATAGCTTTAACCCATTGATTAATTTCTTCATCCGTTAATATAATATTCATACATTGAGCGACTGTTTGTACTTCTTTCATCGTTTCAATCATTTTATTTTTCATTATTTGATTATCCTGTATACCACCATAAGGAATATTATAAGCAGCACATACTTGATTCACACCACAATTGAGCATAAGTTTGCTCCATTGATCATGTACAATATCATCAGATATGACATAAGGAATATGAACTTTATCGAAAAAATGAATGAGTGTATCAAATGATTCTTTTTGATGCTCATTATCTATACCAACTACAAGTTCACCAGTACTAGAATAATTAACTTCATTGTTTTGATATACTGAATCCATCTTTTGGGCAATACAACGAATAACATTATTATTTTTAAAAGTATCACGTAATATATCTTCACTAGATATACCATTGAGTGTAGAAATGATAATTGTATCATCATTGATAAATGGTTTTGATATTTCAATAGCATTATTTAATGCAGGAAATTTAGTAGCATATATCATTAAATCTACTGTTTGGAAGTCTTTAACATTTGTACAATAACGAAAGTTACATAATTGACCATTAGAGTATAAAGGATATTGTTGATATTTTGTTAGTCTTTGTGCATCAACAATAAATACCATAGCATCATTTAATGTTTGTTGTATGATACGTCCAAATATAACACCTATAGCCCCTCTACCTATCATACCTACTGTTTTTATTTCTTTCATTTTATATTCTCCTCAACTTTATTATCTTATATAAAACAGGTCATAATGACCTGCTTGATATTTATGAAACCTTTTTACCACCATATTTTCTTACTTTAAGGATATGACATGATCCTTCACCAAAATATTTTTCAATTTCAGTTTTATATGTTTTTACAAAATCATCTTCTACAAACGCTTGAATTGTTCCTGCAAAGCCACCACCATGAACACGACATACACCTTTATCTTGTAATATATCTTCTGATAAGGCAATGGCTAAAGATACAGCTTGATTTGAAGCATCATGAGGGGAATAACAATTTTGTAAGTATTTATAGCTACTTTCTCCTGAGGCTTTAATGGTTTGTTTGAATGTATTAAAATCTAAATCATTTAAAGCATTAACAGCTTGTTCAACACGTTTGTTTTCATTAAACAAATGCATAGCACGAAGGACAGCACGATCATTGGTTGCCTTTCTGATGGCTGGTATTTGTTGATAGAATTCTTGTTCATCTACTTCTCTTAATACATTTTTATTAAAGAATGCAGCAACTTGTTTCATTTCTAATGGAATATCTGCATAATCACTTGTTAAATCAGCATGTGAAGCATGCACATCTACAATACATAAACTATGTTTAAATTCAGAAAAATCGACTTCTATTTTTTCTACCATTGGAGAAGTTGAATCTTTAAAATCAATATGAATGAGACTACCAATAGAACATGCACATTGGTCCATCAAACCACAAGGTTTATCAAAATAAACATTTTCACTATATTGACCTATTTGTGCTATTAATAATGGATCAATGCTCATATCATTATATAAACCCGAAATAATTGTACCAATCATCACTTCAAAAGCTGCTGATGAAGATAAACCAGATCCTTGTAAAACATCACTAGTAATAAAAGCATTAAAACCACCAATGTTATATTTTAATTCCTGAAGCTTATATAATACACCTCTAATAAGCCCTTCAGAAGTGCCTGCTTCATTATCTTTTTTAGCTAAATCAGAAACATCAATTGTATTGATATCATAATCATCTGATAAAACATGAATCGCATCATTTTTACCTACAATAGCTATCATATCCAAGTTAATAGCTGCAGCTAAAACTTCGCCATTTTGATGATCTGTATGATTGCCACATACTTCACTTCTTCCAGGTACACTGTAAATTTCTATTTCTTCATCACTATATAAAGAAATGTATTTTTCAATGGCCTTGATATATCTTTCTTTTTGATAAGAGATTAAACTTTCATCCACATAAATATCTAATAGGATATCATCTAATTGATTATTTTGTATTTGTTGAATGAGTTTTGTTGCGGGTGTCATTATGATATTACTTCAAACTTATATGATGTATATTCATCATAAGTTTCTCCTTTCTTTAAAATTGTTGATGGATTTTCTTCAAGATGAATGGCATCAGGAAGATTTTCTGTTTCGATACATACAGCATCTCTTTCATAGTAATGCTGTCCATATTTGCCTAAGCGTCCATCTAAATAGTTAGCCGTATATATTTGAGCTATTGGTAAACTTGTTGATACTGTAAGTCTTCTAGATGTTGCAGGATGTTCCAATATAACCTGATCTTCTTTAGCAGTAAGAATAAATGGATGGTCAAAGCCTTTACCAATATGTAATTGTTCATCATTCATATCTACTCTTTCACCAATGTAAGCAGGTTGATTGAAATCAAAAGGTGTATCTTTAACATCATTAAACACTCCTGTCGTTAAACCATCTTTATCAACACATGCGTACTTGTCAGCTTTCACTGTTAATAAATGCTGATAGATATTTTCTTTTTTACCTGATAAATTAAAGTATGAATGATTAGTTATATTAATGAGTGTATCTTGGTCAGTGGTTGCTTTATATTGAATTTTTAATGTATCACCTTTTAATGTATAGATTGCATAAAAATCAAGATTGCCTGGATAACCTTCTTCACCATCTTGAGATAAATAATGAAAAATAATAGTTTCATCATCTTTGATTTCATAATCAAAAACTTGATAAGAAAAACCTTTAATACCACCATGAATCGCATTAGGGCCATTATTGATAGCTAATGTATATTCTTGATTATTTAAGGTAAACTTTCCTAATTTAATACGATTAGCGACTCTTCCTACCAATGCTCCTAAATAAGCATCCAGACATGAATATTGACTAAAATCATCATATCCTAAAACAACATCATCTATGTGACCTTCTTTATCTTGCATTAAAACCTTCATGATTGTGCATCCATAATTCGAAACCACAACCTCTAATAAATCATTTTTCATTGATATCATATCTATATGATCATCCAAATGTTTAATGACTTGTATCACGTATTATCTCCTCCATTAATTTATTATCATATAATCACTATTTTTTATATTTTTCATTCTAATAAGTTAACTTCTTTATGTCAATATAATTTACTAAAAAATTGTTTTTTTAGTAAATGTTAATATCAATCTTCCTTAAAATGTTTCTTAGCAAAATTCCAAGTATCACGACACATATCATCAAGCGTCTTCTCTGCTACCCAGCCAAGTTCTTCTTTAGCACGTGTTGGATCAGCATAACATGTTGCAATATCACCAGGACGTCTATCCTTAA
>JAJQGQ010000150.1 GCA_021200395.1 Erysipelotrichaceae bacterium | reverse complement strand
ATGATAGTATTATCGTGAAAATATTTGATGTAGAAAAAAACCAGCAAATTGTATTTCGATTAGATAGTAATGCTTATGATATGACATTTGATTTATATGATTTAATGAGAAATTATTTTTTAAAAGAAATGTCAGTCAATACGCCATTTAATAAACTTTCAAAAGGTGATCAAGAAACTCTGGATGATAGTATTGATAGTTTTTTTAAGAGTTTTAAAAATAAAAATAATCAATCTTATGATTTATACATAGGATTGCAAGATGAATATTGTGAATTTGATAATACTGTATATACTAGAAATGATTTTATTGATGTATTAACTCATATAGGTGTTTTTGATGCTATTACTTCTATTATTGATACATGTTTAGATGAAAGTAATAAACGTAAAGACGAAATAAAAAAAATTATTTATACTGGCGACGTGAGTATGATATATGATATTCAAGAGAAAATAAATAGTTATTATCAAATTCATCAGGATATCATGGAGGATGAAGAAAAATTAACTTGTTTAGGTGGTTTTTTAGCAAGTAGTTGTAATTATACAATAGTTGATCATAGTTTGAAAATAGGTATGATGAAAAAAGAAAAAAAGGGCTATTTTAAGACCATTGATATTTTTAATGAATGCATTTCATCTTATTCAACCATTATTTCACAAAGTAGAAAGTTTAGAATTCCTAAGAACTTTGATGGTCAATTAGAAATATATGAAGGATATAATGGGGCTAGTAAAAATGATTGTATTTTATTAAGTCAATTAGATATATCAAAATACTGTAATGGACATTATAGATTATCAATTGAAAGAAAAGCCATGGGTGGTGATATATCAGTTGTTATATATGATAAAGGTAAAGAAGTGGATAGATTAAAAGTAGGTGATTGATGTGAGTATTTATATTATGACTTTTAATACTTATAGTATGATTGCAGCAATGGAAAATGGGCAAATAGTACCTAAAAAATTGAATGCATTTATACCTTATGGTAGTGATGTTTCATATTTTAAATCTTCAATAAAAATGACTGAAAACGATGTTGTCATTGGTGATAAAGCCAAAAATAGTTCCAATTCTATTTATATAGAAAATCTTGTTAGAGAATTTGAAGATGAACATAAGACATATTCATTGAATGGAAAAATATATACAATTAAGAATATTATTGAAAAATACTTTAGCGAAATTAAAAAGGAAATAGAACATCATAGTGAAGAACCTATTTATACAATGATAATAATTGTTCCTTATAAATATAGAAAAAAAGCTAAAAATATGCTTATAGATATATTTAATAACATTCATTTTAAATATGAACTCGTTATAGAGGATGATGTGAGAACAGGTTATTTAGATTATTATAATGTCAATCAAATATATGTTCCTATACATGATCAATTTATGGTATTAGATATTGAATATGATTTCATAGAAGCTAGAATATTTGAAACAGATACATTATATAAAGGACATAATATTCTTTCTCCTGAATTAATCTTCAAACAAATATGTGAACGCATTGATGCAGCATTTCGCCTTTATCCATTATTTAGAAGATATTTCCTAAAAGAAATGGCTATTGATAAAGATTATTATGCATTATCAAAGAGTGATCAGGAAATTTTAGATAGTGGTATTAACGAGCTTATCAAAGCTTTTGAAAATAGAAGTACTTATAGATATCCATTATATATTTGTTTACCAGATGAATTTGTTGAATATGAAAAAACATATACGAATCATGATTTTATATATATATTAAGTGAGACAGGTATTATTAGTCAAATATCATTGGTTGTAGCTATATGTATGTTTGTGGCTAAATTAAGAAAAATTGATAAAATTCTATATATGGGTCCAACTAGTACAATGTATGGCGTTCAGGAAAGAATTAATCAGTATTATAATATTAATCAAAAAATCATTGATAATACGAAAAAAATGTTTAGTGCTGATACTATTAGAGAATTATCAATTTATATTTTTAAAGATTAAGGAAAGGATGAATGAATATGACATATTTTGGTATCAAAAGTAAAGATGAAATCTATAATACAAAACAAGAAGGAGAGATATTGAAGAAAACTGATTATGTGGATGTAGTTATTCTTACATTAGGATTAATAAAGGAATTTACACCATTTCATAATGATAGTAATGCGATGTATGGTTTTATAGATGAAAAAGGTAACGAACATTGGGCGAGTAAAAAAACAATATATAAGGCATTAACAGATTTAGTGCAAATTCAAGAAAATGTTGAAGAAAAAAACAAGGAGATAAAAATTGAAAGTAAAGACGATAGAGATATTAATAAACAATTAAATAGCATATATCAAAAACTTGATACTATTGATCGTAAAATGACTAATAAAAATACAACACAATTAGATCAAATAAAATATGATATAAGCAATATCAAACAACGTGTAGATTCATTGGTATATAATTATCGAAATAATCATGTAAAAGTTCAAGATGATAAAAAAATCAATGATTTACAAAAGCAAGTTGATAATTATAATGATGATATGAAAAAAGAATTACGAGATTTACGTGATTCTATAGAAATACAAGCAAACAACATCAATGATTGTTATAGAGAGGTAAGAAGTCTTCCTGGACATTTTACAATATTAAGTAATAAAATTGATAATATTGATATTACATCAGTAATGACAAAAGAAGAAAATGATGATGAATTAGAAATAACAAATCCTGATGCAAAATTATTAGCTGAAATGTATGAAACGTCACAAAAATTAAATGAAATGATTTATAGAGTTGCTATGAGTATGGCTTTAAATAATGAAAATCATGACGAAGAAAAAAACGAGGAAGATAATGATATAAAAATTCAAAATGACGAATAAGGAGAGAAAAATAAATGATAGCAGTTGGAATTGATTTAGGTACGACTAATAGTGTATGTGCTATTATGAATGAGAATAAAACAATAAAATATATTCAGTTTGATTATCAAAATATATTACCATCATGTTTGTATGATGATGGTAAAAATAAAAATATAGGTAAAAAAGCTAAACAAAGAGGTATGATGAAACTTGAATACTATATTGCCTCTACAAAACGTCATATGGAAGATGGAGAATATCGTTATCATGTTGGGAATAAAGAATACAGTGCTGAAGATGTTGAAGGTATAGCAGAGCCATTTGATGGTGATGTTGACTGGAATAATATAAAAAAGGGATAAGGAGGAAAGAAAAATGGTAATCGTAGGAATTGATTTGGGTACGACTAATAGTGTATGTGCTATTAGAGATGAGGATAAAACAATAAAGTATATTC
Organism: Erysipelotrichaceae bacterium; assembly: GCA_021200395.1. Taxonomy (GTDB): domain Bacteria; phylum Bacillota_I; class Bacilli_A; order Erysipelotrichales; family Coprobacillaceae; genus JAJQDJ01. The sequence continues at coordinate 4,573 of JAJQGQ010000150.1, read as the reverse complement.
AATTTGACAATCAAACTATATTACCATCATGTTTATATGATGATGGCAAAAGCAAATATATAGGTAAAAAAGCTAAACAAAAAGGTTTGATGAAACCTGAATACTATATTGCTTCTGCAAAACGTCATATGGAAGATGGGGAATATCGTTATCATGTTGGGAATAAAGCATACAGTGCTGAAGATGTGGCTAGTGAAATATTAAGTGAAATTTGTAATCAAATAAGATTACAAACAGGAGAACAAGGCGATATTGATGCTGTTATTACTATTCCTGCTAATTTTAGAGATTATGCTGTTAAAGCTACTAAGCGTGCTGGAGAACGTGCAGGTTTTCATAATGTTAAGACACTTAAAGAACCTATTTCATCTGTTATTGCTTATGGTATAGATAAAAATAAGAGTAATGGTTATTATTTTGTGGTTGATCTTGGTGGTGGTACTTTAGATATCTCAGTTGTTGAAGTGCAAGGAAATAACTTTGAAACAGTTTATACTGGTGGGGATCCTAAGTTAGGTGGAGATGATTTTACAAATATAATTAAAGAAATGATTGAAGATGAACTTATAGGAAATGAGAAATATGGTCATATAAATCTAGATAAGGATTCTATTGAAGGTGACATGGTTTTATCATCTATATTTGAAAATGATAATGCTCTATTTTTGCGTTGTAAATATCGCATCTTAAAAGCTGCTGAAGAAGCAAAAATATGTTTAAGTAGTGAAACATTTGCCACTATAGATATTCCTAATATATTTACAATTAATGGACAAAAAATATCATTTATTATGGAAATAAGCAGAAAAGATTTTGAAAAGAAAGCGAAACGATTATTTGATAGATACGATAGATCTATTAGAGATGCATTGGATTTTATATCTAAAAATGAAAACATAACTGCTAAAGATATTAAAAAAGTCATTTTTGCAGGAGGATCCATGAATCTTCCAAAAGCCAAATCTATTATTAAAGATTACTTTAAACAAGAACCACTAGATAGAGATTTAGATAAAGTTGTAGCACAAGGTGCAGCTGTATATGCTAATTCAGAGTATAATAAGGATCCACATCAAACGGGAGTTAGTGAAATCAAAGTATCTCATGTTTTATATTACAATTTAGGTGTTGATATTTTTACAGGTGAATTAACACCTATTATCAAAAGTGGCACAAAATATCCACCTGAAATAACTGCGACAAAACCTTATACAACGACTAAAGATAATCAAACCTCTATATTTTTCCGTGTTTTTGAAGGAAATGTTTTATCAAATGCTGATGATCCTGAAAACAAGAAATTATTTGAATTTACAATTAGTGGTTTAAGACAACAAAAAAAAGGAGAGCCAAATGTAGATATCACTTTTAGATTAGATGAAGAAGGAATATTACATATTCATGCGGAAGATCGTGAAGGTATAGCACTTCCTTTTGATGATGATGTTGAATGGTATAAAAATAGAAAAGAATAAAGGGGAGGAAAATAAATGGTTACAGTAGGAATTGATTTAGGTACAACTAATACTGTTGTAAGCATAATGGAAAATGAAAAAGCGCATATTGTTGAAATAGATCAATCTTCATTGATGCCTTCAGAATTTTATTACAATAAGAAAAAAAACATCCGTCAAGTAGGTAAAATAGCTAAAAATCGTCGCTTAATGGATCCTGAAAATGGCATTAAATCAACAAAAAGAACAATGGATTCTTTAGATAAATTATATAGTGCATCAGGTGAAAGCTTTAGTTCTCAAGATATTGCTGTAGAAATATTATTAAAAGTTAAAGAAGCTGTTAATAAATATTTGGAAAAAGAAGAAGAACTAGTTGCTGTTATTACAGTGCCTAACAATTTTTCAACAAGTGCTGTAGAAAATACGCAACAAGCTGGCTTGCGTGCGGGTTTTCATGAAGTCACAATACTTAAGGAACCCATTGCTTCAGTGCTAGCTTATGGTGAGGCTATTAAACATGATCATGCAACTTATTTTGTTTCAGATTTTGGTGGAGGAACTTATGATATAGCCGTTATTCGATATGATGGTGTTGATTATGAGGTTCTTGCTACAGGTGGTAATGAACATTTGGGTGGAGATGATTTTACCAATGCTATGATTGATTATATCAATGAATTGATATTTAATAAGGAACAATTTGATTTTTCTGCTGATACTATAGAGAATAATATATTATTACAAAGTTTATTTGAAAATAATAAGATTTATCAAAGAGCTAAAGCTAGAATTGCGGAAAAAGCAGAACATACTAAAATAGTATTAAGTCATCAATCAGAAGAAGATATTGAAATATTAAAACTATTTATGAGAAATGACGAAATTGTTAATTTTGATTATCATATAACTGCAAAAGAATTTGAAAATTATCCAAAAACACAACGTTTATTAGGAAGTTTTAGAAAATCAATAGAAGATGTTATAACTAAATTAGAAAGACAAAATTTAAGTATCAATGATATTGATTATATTATATATGCTGGTGGATCTATGAATATACCGCAAGTTCAAAACATTGTTAAGGAATTATTGCCTAATAAAACCATTTTAGATAATAACTTAGATACTATAGTAGCTATTGGAGCAAGTTGTTACGATGGTAATCATATTAAACCTCGTATTAATTATAATTTGGGACTTCGTGTTGATGAAACCAAGATGTCAGTCATTATTCCTGAACAATCACAATATCCAATTCAACAATCAAAAGTATATACAACGATAGAAGATAATCAAACAGCCGTTGATTTTGAAGCTTATGAAGGTAATGTTAAAGATAATATATATGATCAAAGTAATCACTATTTAGGAACACTTCATATTAGTGGTATTACACCACAAAAAGCTGGAAAACCAGTTATACAAGTGACGTTTTCATTGACTAAAGAGGGAATATTAGAAATAGTTGCGGTTGATCAATTAACGAATGAAAAATATAGTACGGAACTAAAAATAAAATGATGAATACTACAGAAATAATTATAGAAAATATAAAAAATAAAACGAAACATTTTATTATTCAAATTTATGAACCTTATTACAAACTATTAAGAAAAGCTATTCAAAAAGATCCTAGAATATTAATCTACTACCAATCATATTCAACCAATAAAAACAATAATCAAATAGATGTAACAATGACTTATCGAAATGAAAAGCTAGACATCAATGATGTTATTATTGATGATGGGACTTATACACTCATGAATTATACATCACCCCAAAGTCCACAGAAAATTCATTTAGTATATGAATCATCTAAACAATCTAAAAAAGCATTAAAAAGAATCAAAAAATCATTTAATGACTTTTATACCAATTATGAAGGCTTATATGCTTATAAAGCTATTGGATTTACTTTTGGTTTGATGACAAAGTATCGTCTTATTACACTTGTGTTTGATTACTGTATGCCTTTCAATCAACTTGAAGAAAAATTACAAGAAGCTGACATCAAAGCAAAACAAATAGCTTATGAACTCACAAGAGGTCTAACAATACCATCTGCTGTTAAAGCCTTTCTAGTTTTATCTTATTTGCAACAAAATACTATCTATGATTATGAAGCATTTGATGAAATTGTCACAAATCCTGATGCTATTAAAAACAATCCCTATTCTCATATATCTTATGGAGCATTAGTAGAGAATAAAGGTATATGTTCAAGTATGTCTCATGCTTTTAAAAGAATTATGTTTCATATGAATGAAGAAAGTTATGTTATTAATGGAAAAATTAGACAAATTTTTTTAGTTGATCATGCATGGAATCTCATAAAAATTGATGATCAATATTATCATATTGATATAACTTATGATGTCAAAGAAGGTGTTTGTGTACGTAGTTTTATGAAAGATGATAAACATATTAAAGGTCATAAATGGCATAAAGATGCTTTTCCACAGGCCCAAGGAAATAAGTATAACTATGATTTCGTTAAACAATGGCTGGATGATCGTGGTAACGAGCTTATCGAAGCAGGTATTGATAAAAAATATGTATTCCCTAATATTATAAAATGACAGTTATATAACTGTCATTTTTCTTTTGCTGTACTGTGATTCTTATTGATTTTTTGTTATATTTCAGATTATTTTTTTCTTTGTTTTATCTTAGGATAAACAAAAATTGCTATAGCGCCTATAATGATAATCCATTGAATATAACCTGGTAATTGTGCAAGTGCCATCATAACAGGTAATATTAATAAGATTTTGAAATATGTAATTATTTTATCATCTATTTTAAACATCTTATAATTCTCCTTGTATTCAAAATATTATTTATTTTATCATAGATAAAATGTAATATGAATATTGGTCAAAGAAGTGGACATATAATTTTAGGAAATAACTCTTTTTTTAAAAGGGTTATTTTTTTATTGATGATATTTTATATGTAGGAGGGATTAAAATGAATGTAAAAGAATATTTGGGGTTTAATGATGATAAAGAATTAGAGGAATATTTTGTCTCGGCAATAGTTATGGCTTTAGCTATATTATGTTTATCTTATATCGCAAGAAATTATTATATGACAACTATCGAATATATAGG